>NJDV01000069.1 GCA_002254765.1 Thermoplasmatales archaeon ex4484_36
CGTTTCTTATCTATTTCTTACTCCTATCCCGACCTCCTTTGGTCCTCTTTTATCATTATCAACGTAGCAGTACTTTACATGATTCTCTCCCTCACCTCTGAAGAGGAGGGAACAGGCAAAATCTTGAGATTCTTCTGCAGGTGACCTCTTCCTCCTCTCTCCCCCCTCCTCTTCAGACATAGAAACGCTCCTGCCCCCCTTTGCGAACTCGTTGCTTCGGTTCAAATCCGGCCACGTTGATCTCCGTTTCTTGTAAAACAATGAGAGGTGGGCCAGGCCGGATTTGATTTGGAAGAATCCTCTGCTTGAGAAGTTCTTACATACGGACTCTTCCAACCTGTGCGGTTTCGTCGTCACTTAAACATCTTAGAAACCGCACAGGACCCAGGGGTTCAAATCCGGCCACGTTGATCTCCGTTTCTTGTAAAACAATGAGAGGTGGGCCAGGCCGGATTTGAACCGGCGACCTCCGCCGTGTCAGGGCGACGTCATAACCACCTAGACCACTGGCCCACAGGCATCTCCCAACTTAACCCTTTCCCATATATAAAATTACCTTTAGCGCAGGGTCACGTGCACCTGCGCCGTTGTGGTGTTCCCCCCGGGGAAATAGGGATTATCGTCCTCCACATAAAGAGATACCACATAGTCACCGGGGGTTAGGAAGGTGAACTCTGTGATGCCATCAAAGGTTCCATCGGGGGCCTCCCCGGGCTCATCAGTGGTGCCGTCCCCATCGTTATCCTCCCCATCCTCCTCCATCCATCTAGCCTCGGAATAGGTCCAACTTGTCCCGGGGCCGGTGACAGTGAAGGTATAGCTTATGATCTCCCCGTCGTCCGTGGACCCAGAGCCGTCAAGGGTTACAGTCTCGGAGAGATCTGCTCCGAGGGAGACGGATTCTGGCACATCAAGGTGAGCGAAGGGTGGTTTGTCCAAGTAGTGGGTAGTAACGCTCTCCACCTCCTTCCACGGGGAGGTTTCCATCACCTTTTCGTTTATCCAGACCACCCTTAGGGAGTAATTGCCCTTCTCCCGCATCTCAAAGGTGTGGGATACGAAAACCCCCTGGGGGAAGGTATTTTGCTCTATCTCCTCTGTCTGTGGATTTCCACGGGGGTCTTTAAAGGTCATCTGAACGGTAGAATAAAGAGGGGTCTGGTAGAGGTTGTCCCCCTGCTCGGTCTCCGGAATCACCAGAACCCGGACCACATAATCTCCCTCAGAATAAACCAGAGAGACGCTAATGTTGAGGGCCTCAACCACGAAGCCCACCTCAAAGGTCTCCTCCGCCTTTTTTCCACCGGCCTCGGCTACTATCCTGTACTGGCCGTTTCCTTCCACGAATCTCTCAAAGGGGACTCTCACCTCCGCCATGTCCCTACCCTCGATGAACTCATACTCACCGCCATATACTTTGGCCCCGTTGTAATATATGGAGTATCTACCTTTGCCAGTGACCTTCTGGACGCCCGGGGCCACTCCGAAAACTGTGAAGGATATGCCATCCTCCACAGAATCCCCATCGAAGTCTGCAGCCTGGGGCTTGCTCATATCGACCCTTGAGACCTCTCCCCTGCCGTAGAGGAAGACCACTGCGATAATTGTTCCTATTATCACGGTGACGACTATCAGCACAATCAGGTTCTTTGAAAGTTTGATATTAAGTGGCATGAATATACTGTATGAAGGAAGTGGTATATAAAAATCACACATGCTTTTTATAAGACCAGTAGATTGTTAGGGCCACGGCAACCATAATGAAGGAGAGAAGGAGGGAGATGTACATCCCTGCAAAGAGTCTGGAGGAGTAGAAGGGGGGCATAAGCCACATCCATATAAGGTAAGAGAGGATCCAGCAGAAGGTGGCCAGAAGGATGTTCTGGAGGTTGTAGAGCCTCTCGGTGCGCCTCCCGCCGCTCCATGTCTCCTCCACCGCTGCCACAAAGAGCACCGCTAAAGCAGCCTCCTTAAAGAAGTTAAATGAATCGGAGGGGGCGGGGTTCAGCAGATAGCACACCATCACAATCGGCAGGAAGGTGAAGAGAGAGGTTGCTATGGGGTATTTGAGGCCCACCCTTGAGCTCTTGCCAAGAGATGCGCCCGCCACGAGCGAGAGGGCCAGTAAGAGCAGCCAGGAGAGGGGTCCGACCCCTTCCCCCTGTAACATTATCTCCTTTATTCCCCGGGGCTCTCTGAAGAAGTTGTAGAGAAGGAGTACAAGGAGCGCTATGAGAAAGAGGGTGGAGTTCCAGAAGAAGAGGAGCTCGCGCCTCTCATCAAGCCACCTGTACGCCTTCTCCGGCAGGCGGAGGGCTAATAGGTACCCGGAGACCATGGAGGCTACGGCAAGAATGAGAAGGGGTGCCCCCAGAGTCTTCCTCACAGGCTCAAGCAGAACAAGCAGGATGATCATGTATATGAGAAGAAGGCCCTCTCGCCTCACCCCATCACCTCCTCAAGAACCTCCCTCACGGTGTGGGAGAGCTTCATGTCGTAGAACCTAGCGCCTCCTTTTACCAGAAGCGATGTCAGAGCCTTCCTCTCAATTTTTGTGAGGACGTAGCGGGGGGTCTTGACCTCCGTCACGTAATATTCCCTCTCTGCGGGGTCGGGTGAGATTACGGTGAGGGGGTGTCCTAAAGAGAGGAGGAACTCCAGCCCCTCCCAGGCGTCCATCCCCTCCGTCAGGGGCGTTAGGAGCACAAGAGGGGAGGAAGGAGAGAGGTGCTGGGCGGCCACTTTCAAGGACTCCTTCAGTGGCCCTCCCCCCCGGGGGCTTACCGCTGCCAGCTCATGCAACAGGCTTCGGAAGTGCTTCTCACCGGCGGCGGGTCGGATGTACTTAATCCCCTCTCCAATCACAACAAGACCCACTCGATTCCTTGCTGCGAGAAGGAGCCTTATGAGGCTCGCAGCTACTTTTATGGAGTCCTCAAGAGGGTTTCTGTAGAGATCACCCCTTCCCGTCCACTCCCTCGCATCTAAGATGATCACCACGTCAGTGAGGGACTCGGCCTCATACTGGTTTACCATGAGCTTTCGCCTTCTGGCGGTGGCGGGCCAGTTTATTATCTTGAAAGGGTCCTCGGGATAGTACTCACGTATGGAGTGGAACTCCTTTCCCTGGCCAACACTGCGGGAGTGGGAGAAGCCCGGCAGAAGCCTAGGAGGTGCACGAAGGCGCGGCAGAACCCCGGCCGGTACAGGCCTGGGTAGAACAGTTATCCGACTTTCGCCACTCAGACTCCTTTCGATGGTGAAGTGACCCCCAGGGTCCTCGGAGACCACCTTTAGTGGCCCTAGGCGGTACATGCCCCTCAGCTTCATCTTGGCCCGGTAGCCCACCCTCCTGACCACACCCCCAGCGGGAAGCCTCCAGCGGGTGCCCCCTTTCACGTAGGCGGTGGGCGGGACCTCGTCCTGAAGGACCACGTTAGCCCCTGGGGCTTTGAGCCTTCCCTCAAAAGAGACCCGCACCCTTCCCCCCTCAAACAGCTCAGTGGGATCGGCATGTCTTTCAAACTCCCCCTTCACGCTTGCAGACCTGAGGTAAGAGCTGACAGCATAGAGGAGGGCGGTAAAGCCGGTGATGGAGAAGAACGGGGAGGAGATGGAGAGCCCAGCGAGGATCATGGTGAGGGAGAGGAGAAGGATAAGGTAGCCCTTCCCCGTAACCCGCCTCCTTACATCCTGCTCAGGATTATCAGGCACCTGTTCACCTCCTCTTCCGTCATCTTCCTCCCTTCAAGGAGCTTTTTGATCTCAGCCTGCTCGAGGGGGAGGGCATTGATCACGTCCTCCGTTCCAAACCTCTCCTTCAGTATCTCAAGAGCCGCTCTTCTCAGCCTCTCCATAGAGGGAAGGGAGCAGGAATATGAGAAACAGAGCTACAATCCAGGAGATGCTCTCCTGTTGAAGATAGACCAGTCCCTGAAGGAAGCCCTTAAGGAGCGCCTTGTTGGGATCTGTAGCGCTGTGCAGGCTCTCATCTAGAAGGACCTTCCCCCCCTCTGGGAGCATATATGAGAGAATCGCCTTGAGAAAGAGGGTGTTGTTGGCTCTGGGGAGAACGTCGTTCATGAAGATGGAGGAGTCTGCGATCACCAGAATGTTTCCAGCGCTCCTGTTCTGATGGAAAAGGGGATTGTACTCCATAATAATTGGGTAGGACCCCGTCACCTCAAGGGGAGAGACGTCCGGGTCCCTGATCCCGTTCCGGTTGAAATCTATCCAGCCCTCTTCGGAGGTCCTAGCCCACGGGACAGCATAGCGGCTCTCCGCCGTTGAAGGGCCATCTAAGAGAACAACCCCCGAGAAGCCTGCAACGTTCACCTCCACCAGGAGGAAAGCGGGGTTCTTAATATAGTACTGATCATAGACAGGGTAGCCCGTTATTCTTATGCCGAACCTCTCTGTGAAGGGGTTCACCGCCCCAGTATCATCAGCCAGAAGGACCCTGCCCCCCCTCTCCACGAAGTCCACAAGGGAGGAGACCTCCTCCGGAGTGTATTCCCTCTGGGGGCCGAGAGCAACGTAGAGGGTCTGCCGGGGCTCCTCTTCATACCTCAGCATGAGAGGAGAGGACAGAATGATCTCAACGCTTCGGCTCTCCTCCATGACCTCAAGGGCCTCTGAAGCCCCGTCCCAGCCGCTGTTCCCTGAGGACAATGGCGCTGGGGCAGAGGAGCGTGCCCAGATGTAATAAACCGAGGAGGTGAAAAGAACAAGAAGAACTATAATCAGCGGGAGGTAGCGTGAGAGCCTCACGAACCCTCACCTCCCTCCATCAGCCTTCCAACCTCCTTAACCGCCTTGCTGGAGAGGGGGGTGGTGGAGTAGAAGGCCCTCTCAAGGTGAGGCAGGGCTCTCTTCAGCCTCTCCCCGTCCACCACTCCTAGCCTCTCCAGGCGGGAGAAATACTCCCGTAAGGTCTCCTCCCTCCTCCTGTCAAAGCCCCTCTGTCTCATCCTCCTCAAGAACTCCCTGTAGAGGGCGTATACCGCCCTTCTTCTGCCTCTCGCCACGAATCTGTAGAGCTCCTCCCTCTCAAAGGCTCGCCTGGCGACGGTCACGTAATGGGTTCTAATGGAGGGAAGGGCATAGGAGATGACGGCACTGCCGTCGCCGCCGGTGTGAACCATCATCCTCTGACCCCCCGCAACCACCTCGAGTGTGGCCCCTTCAATCCCCTCCCCTTCCTCATCTAGAAGACGTATCTCCCCCCTCACGTAGCTCTTCTCTATCGAGTAGTTGAAGGTTAGATATGTCTGGTGGAGGACCTCAATCTGAAGAGGGATGCTCTCCCTCAGATAGAAGGCCGCCCTCTCGTCCTCAAATCCAGTGAATAGAAGCACAAATGTCATGTTGCCCGGGGGGAGGTGGGGTGGGGGCGTTGCGGTAAGGGTGAAGCGGCCGCCCTCGTAGAGTGAGCTCCTAGCCAGAACATCGCCCCCTATGTGAAGCAGTATGCAATCCTCGCCCTCGAGGGGCTGCCCGGCGTCATCGAGGAGTCTTCCTGAAACCTTGATGGGGCTATCCCGGGAGGTCCACGACGGGTAGGTGATGTTCACAAACTGCACTCTGCTCGCCACTATGAGTGGAAAGAGATAGTTGAGGGGGGGATAATAAGGCAGTGGGGGTTTTAAGTAGACCGTCGCATTGTAGAAACCTAGGGGGGCCGTGGGAGGAATTGTGAGGTAGATAACAACGCTTCCATTGGGGGAAGAGGTTCCCACAAACCCCTCCCCCCCCAGAGCCTCCGGGAGCTTCAGGGTCACCCTCACCCCTCCAAGCGGCTCTCCGCTGGAGGCCACCACCACGGAATCTATCTTCACAGGAACCCCCCGGGGGAGCTGGAGGGATTCTATGCTAATAAGTGCCCTCCCGAGGAGGGTGAGCTCGCCCCCTATCACGTGCAGAGGAGACGGAAGAGAGGGGGATTTCAAGGTGAGGGAGAGGGTGTAAACCCCTGGGGGAGCGTTCAATACCACCTCCAGGGTATCGGAAGGGGGGGTAACCTCCTCTGTTGTCAGTGGATAATCCTGGCCGTCAGTCCCGATAAGGAAGAGGCTCCCCTCCAGCCTCCCCATCTGGGGGGTGTATCCGGATATTCCAACTTCCACCTGGAGGGTGTCACCTGCAAAGAAGCTCTCCCCTTCAAAGCTGAGGGTGGCCCGCAACTCTCCCGAGTAGACGATGATGGTGGCTGTGTAGGAGCTGGGGAGGTAGAGCCCCTCTCCACGGAAGGTGGCTGTCAGTTTGAAGGTTCCCTCAGCGGTGGCAGTGAGGGTTCTGAAGAAAAGGCCCCCCTCAGAGGTTGGTATCACAATCTCCTCCCCTCCCCATAGAATACGCACACTCCTTCCCTCAATGGGCTGGTGCCAGTAGTCGGTAAGGCTCCCTTTGACCAGGAACTTATCTCCCAAAAGAAGACTTTCGGGGGCGTTCAAGGATATGTAGGTTGAGGAGACCACCTCCACAGTGGAGACCACGTGGACCCTCCCCGCAGAGCCACCCCTCCCTGAGATGTAGAGCACAAGGTAGTTCTCACCGGCCTCGCCCTGGGCGGGGGCCACAAGGCCTATTCTGAAGCTACCGTCCTGGGATGCCCTCCCGCTTCCAGCGCTGTAGGGCACGGACTCCGGGGAGGAGAGAAGTCCTTCAAGACCCTCCTCACCGACGATCTTTTCGGGTATCAGGAAGGCTTTGATCAGAAGCGATGGGACACCCTCCCCCCTATCATCAGTCACCACTCCCTCCACGCTCTCCCCTAGTGTGGGAGAGAGCACCTCGATCCTCCTGGGGTAGCGGGTTACTTTTATCTCGAGCACCCCTCCCCCCGGGACAGTACTCTCGTCGTCGGAGGGATCAAGTGGGTTCCTGTAATGGAGTATCTCCTCCCGATCCCACTCCCCTCCACCGTCGGTGTCCACGGAGAGGGGGTTGGTGTTGAAGTTCGGCCTCCCGTCCCCGTCCCAGTCCACATATCCCTTGTAGTCCCCGCTTATGCTTCTTATGTCGAAATCTATCTCAGCGCCGTCTCCCATCCCGTCGCCATCAGTATCGTATTTCACAGGGGAGGTCAGGTATACCTTCACCTCCTCACCGTCGGTGAGACCATCACCGTCTGTGTCCCGAACAAGGGGCTCCGTTCCGTAGAAGAATACCTCCTCACCATCGGTAAGGCCGTCGGAGTCGCTGTCCGCCACGTTTGGGAATGTCCTGTAGTCCTCCACCCCGTCCCCATCAAGGTCCCCATCGCTCCTCAAATATGTGAGGGTGAGCTCCTCCCAGTTGAGAAGCCCGTCGGAGTCATCGTCCATATATATTCTGTCGTCGGAGGGGTCAAGTGGGTCAAGATGCTCTTTGGTCTCTTCCCCATCCTCCATTCCGCCCCTGTCAGTATCCTTGACCCAGGGATCCGTGCCGTACCTGAGCACCTCAAGGCCATCGGTAAGGCCGTCGGAGTCGCTGTCCTTTTTCAGGGGATTCGTCAGATACCTATCCACCTCCTCGCCGTCACTCAGACCGTCGGAGTCGCTGTCCCGAGAGAGGGGGTCAAGCCCCAATTGAACCTCTCTGCCGTCGGAGAGGCCGTCGCCATCGGTATCACCGATGAGGGGATCCGTTCGGTAGATGAACACCTCCTCACCATCTGAGAGCCCATCTAGGTCCGTGTCCGGAGAGAGGGGATCCGTTCCCCTTTTCACCTCCTCGCCGTCACTTAAGCCGTCCAGGTCCGTATCGTTCGCCTCCGGGTCTGTACCGTACGTGGCCTCCTCAAAGTCTGGGAGACCATCGGAGTCTCTGTCAATCCACCTCCAGTCGTCTGTGGGATCAAGGGGGTCCCCCCCACCGTGATATTCGTCCCCATCCAGTGCCCCGCCCAGATCAGTATCTTTCCGCAGTGGATCGCTTCCCAGCCTCACCTCCGTGAAGTCGTTTAAGCCGTCTAAGTCCGTGTCTGCCTTAAGTGGGTCCGTTCCATATCTTTCAACCTCCTCACC
>NJDV01000070.1 GCA_002254765.1 Thermoplasmatales archaeon ex4484_36
TCACAGATGTGGGGGATCTTCGGTGAGGACCTTATTCTTAAGGGGGGCTCTGCCATCAACAGGGTCTACATTGCAAAGGTGGGTGCAGCCAGGTTCTCGGAAGATATAGATGTTGATTACTTCGGTGGGGGTGTTGAGAGGTCGGCCAGGAGGATAAAGGAGGGGATGGGCAGGATCAGAGAGTTCAGCGTGAAGGGTCCGCGAGTTCTCCACAGGACCTTTCGCTTTGACTGCTATTACCGGAACATGCTTGGGGTCAGGGAGACGATGTTTAAGGTATATTCCCTGGAGGACCTGATTGCAAGGAAGATGGTCGCCCTCCTGAGAAGATCTGAGGGGAAGGATATCTACGACCTTTTTCATGCACTCAACATGGAGTTTGACAGGGAGAGACTTCTGAAGGCTGTTGAGATGACTGCAGGGTTCTATCACGTTGAAGGAGACCTCTTTGTGGGACTCATATCTAAACTGAGAGAGGTGAAGGGGAGTGCCCGGGGAATCGGGAATTCAACGAACCACTTCATACCCCGTTCACTCCGCCCCAACTGGCAGGAGATCATAGACACCCTTATCGTCATGATAGAGAACCAATTCTTATGAGGGACTAGTTCTGTTTATATCCCCCACTCCCCGGGGGGATAAAAAAACCCTCTGGGCTTTCAAATGCCTAGGGGATTGAATTAAGCCGGTAAGATGAAAAAGGCTCCCTTTTTACAGGGATTTATTTTAGTCTTCTTTTTTCCTTGTAGGTATTACCCCCAGCTGGATCAGTATTATGATGACCAGAAGAAGCACTACAACGGCTGTTGAGACCCAGATTCCAATCTCACCGGTTTTCTCCCTGCTGCTGGTCTCCTCCACATTTCTGTTCAGGCTGTTTATAGCCTCCTGAAGGGTGTCTATTCTTGTTATAAGAGATGTTATGTTCGCCTTAAGACCCTGATGCTCATTGCCGAGGTTCCTCTCCACCTCCGTAAGCCTGCTTTTTATCTCCCGAAGTGATGTGTCGTTTATGTTTCTTATGAGGTCCTCAATCTCGGAGACGTCTGCTCCTACACTCCTGAGCTGCTCTGTTATGTTCTCAAGCTCTACCCTTATCGTATTTTTAAGGGTCGTCAGTTCAAGATAGATTCTGTCAAGGTAGACTGTGATGCTGTTCAGCGGGTTTAATGGTTCTGGGTCCGCTGAATCTGGTATGCCGTCGTTGTCATCGTCGTGGTCGTGATTGTTCCCTATGCCGTCCCCGTCGGTATCCAGGTACTCTGTTGGATCAAGGGGGAAGGCGTCCCTTGAGTCCTCAACGCCATCGTTATCATCGTCGTCGTCCAGGTTATCCCCCAGGCCGTCCCCGTCGGAGTCCTTGTAATCGTTGGGATTGTACGGGAAGGCGTCGTACTCATCCCGCACGCCATCGTGGTCGCTGTCAACAATTGCGTAGGTTATGTAGATGTCCCAGTTTCCCGTTCCCATCTCATGCCATACGATTATGTCCCCGTAAACCATTGGTCCTCTATCTTCACCGCTGCTGTATGTTATTCTATACTCCTTTTTTGTGGTTGTGTTGTAGAAGTATATCTCCATGTTACCGTCCCTATCATCTTCCCAGGCTACCTTGTCGCCGTGAATTGAAGGGTGTCCTTGGAGGGCCGAACCTGAGGTGACCCTTGTCAATGTTGAGGTGGAGAAGTCATACAGGTACACGTTCCAGTTGCCGCCGTCGTTTCCGTACCACACAATTCTGTTCCCGTGGATTCTGGGGAGCCTCTGGTCATAGGATCCAGTTATCCTGGTCTCTGTTGATGTGGATATTCTGTACATGAAGACGTCGTCGTTTGGTCATAGGATCCAGTTATCCTGGTCTCTGTTGATGTGGATATTCTGTACATGAAGACGTCGTCGTTTCCATGCCTTGCATCCTGCCACACTATTACGTCCCCGTAGATGTCAGGATACTTCTGGTCAGAGGAGTCCGTTGTGATTCTTTGTTCAGAGGATGTGGTCAGGTCATACATGTAGATGTCCCAGTTTCCGTTTCTTGCGTCCTGCCACACGATCGTGTTTCTGTATATTTTTGGATTTACCTGGGCGGATGAGTCTGTGGTAATCCTCCATTCATTATATGTTGTTAGGTCATAGGCGTAGATGTCCCAGTTTCCGTTCCTACCATCCTGCCAAACGATGATGTTCCCGTATATCGCCGGGGCCTTCTGGTCGGAGGGGTCGGTGGTTATTCTCATTTCGGTATGGGTGGTCAGGTCGTACATATAGTGGATTTCGTCTGTTATTCTATTGATAATAAATGTGCCCTCCGCATCCGCACCTTTAATCACAAATGGCCCGCACAATAACATAATAGCTAGAAAGATCGTTGATTTTCTCGTCATGCTTCCAACCTCCCTACAAATTAAGGGCTCATGCTTCCAACCTCCCTACAAATTAAGGGCTAAACTGCCCTTAGAAAAAAATCCTTTGGAATACATGGGACCAATGTATTCTGTTTATTTAAGGATTTTTTTTTCTGTTTGATGCTCCACCCTGCATGAAACCATTGAAGCCTATAGAGTAAAAAAAGTCTTAAGCTCCCCCGGGGCTGATCAGATGAAGATAATGAACGTCACCGAGGAGAATCTGGATGATTTTATAAAACTCTGCATTCCGCCGGGGAGAGAGAAAGATGAGCTCTTCTTCCGTGGAGGGGAGGAGAAGAGGTTAGAACCCAGGCCTTCCGCCCTTGTCACATGGGCGTTCCGGGTACCGGAGACCTTCCCCCAGGATGAGTTCTTCAGGAGGATGGGGTTCAGAGAGGTGGAGGGAGGCGACACCATGCTGCTCTACTACCCCCTTCAGGAGGGCTTCGTCTACAGACCGGAGAGGAAGGAGTACATCCCCTAGGAGGAGGACAGGGGGAGAGCTCTCATCTTCTACGACCCCTCCTGCCCCTTCTGTATATACTTCTCGGAGAGGATGAAGGGGCTCGTAGAAGAGGTGGCCCCGGGGTTGCCAGTAAAAACGATAAACCAGTTTGAGGAGTCCCAGGAGGTTGAGAAGAGGGGCAAGGTCACCTTCTGCATAGTGAATCAGAGACCTGTAGAGTCTTTCTTCTACTACGATAAGGAGAACTTCCAGAGGGAGGTTCTGGAGGCGCTGGAAAGATAAAACGTTCCCTCTCAAAGGCTGAGAGAATAAGCCCCGCTCTTGTCAGAAGAGCGGGGCTCCTTTTATTTACCTCCCTCCCCCCTCTACAGATGAATGGGGGGACCTTCCAGCATCTTTTATATAGCAAAGAGCGTTTTTAGGGATGAGGAATATGAAGGTATGGATCCCTGTATGGGTGGCCCTTCTTCTCCTTCCGCTCTATAATCCATACATAGCGGTGATCCTATCCCTGATCGCTTCTGTGGTGGCATACCTGATATACCTGGGCTTCTCTTATAGCTCTCCCTATAAGAGGATGGCCTGGAGCTCCCTCCCCGACTTCACGGAAGTCCGGACAGCCCGTATGGAGGTGGAGGAGGACGTCAAAAAACTCACACCTCTGGAGAGAGCGGAGGACGTTCTTGTACCTTCTATAACCTTCCTGGTCTTCCTCGTTGATTTCATCTGGGCCGCCGCAGTAACGTAAAGGGGGAGTGGAGCTGAAAGGTTGAACTCACTTCTGGGAGGCACCTGTCCACAAGGCTCATCTAACTCAAGGAGATAGAGAAGCCCCTCTACTCCTCTTCACTCTTCTTCTCCGCCGGCAGAGGCCTCCTCCGAAGCAGGAGGATGATGGCGAGAAGAAGCAAGATGATTATGGTAGCGGGCAGCAGGATCATTTTCGAAAGCGAGCCAATATCAGCCCTGCTCTCCTTCTGCCCGTCCTTTATGTTCTCCTGCCCCTCCTCCACCGAGCCCACTGCCAGCTTTACCTCCTCCATGTCGTTTGAGAGGGCGGTTATGTTGCCCAGCATTGCAGTGACATCGCTCTGGAAACCTGACACCTTCACGTCCAGTGCATCCAGGTCCCCCTTGACCTCTCCCAGCCTCTCCCCGTTGTCCCCCACGTCCCCGCTCAGCTCATTCAGCTCCCCCTCCACGTCCGATAGGGAGCCTCTGATCTCCACAAGTGAAGACGAGTTTATGCTCTCTATGAGGCTACGGAGGGATTCCAGCTCAAAGCCCATCTCTTCCAGCCTGAGGGAGATGTTTTCAAGCTCCTCTCTCACCTCATCTCTGAAGGAGGTGATCTCGGAGTATATGAGGTTGAGGTAATCGGTTACGCTGTTTAAGGGGTTTAAGGGTTCAGGGTCTTCGCTGTCTTCTATGCCGTCGCCATCGTCGTCATCATCGGCGTTATTCCCTATGCCGTCCCTGTCTGTATCCAGCCATTCGGAGGAGTCATAAGGGAAGGAGTCCCTCTCATCTTCAATGCCATCGCCGTCGTCGTCTAAGTCGGTGTTGTCCCCAATTCCATCTCCATCGTAATCGCTGTATTCGAAGGGGTTTAAGGGATAGGCATCCTCTCTGTCGGGCACGCCATCGCCGTCGTCGTCAGTGTCGGCGTTATCCCCTGTGCCATCCCCGTCGGTGTCCCTCCACTCCCGGGGGTTGTAAGGGAAGGAGTCAAAAGCGTCTCCGATACCATCGCCATCGGCGTCGTCGTCTAGATTGTCCCCCAGACCATCCCCGTCAGTGTCCCTCCACTCCCCGGGGTTGTAGGGGAAGGCGTCAACGGAATCGCCCACCCCGTCGTTGTCGCTGTCGAAGAGCGTGTAGAAGACATCCCATGAGCTTCCTCTGCCGTCAGTCCACGTGATGATGTCCCCGTATACGGCGGGGAACTTCTGTATTTCGCCATTTGTTGTCACGCGGATCTCAGTGCAGCTGTCGATGTCATATATGTAGATATCACCGTTGTCGTTCCGCTGGTCCTGCCATACGATTCTATCTCCGTATATCACCGGATCATAGTGATAGGTGGGGTTATCCGTTATCCTGTAGGTTCTACTGTTTGATAGATCGTACATGTAGATATCGTACCACGAATTTCTGTTATCCTGCCATACGATTCTGTCTCCGTGGATTGAAGGATACCATTGAAATGAGGCGTGTACGGATATTGGAATCTCTCTGTATGTTGTGAGGTTGTACATGTAGATATCCCAGTTACCACTCTTGAGGTCCATATAAACCACTCTGTCGCCGTATATTGAGGGCTTTGACTGAGAAGCACTTGAGGTGGTCAACCTCCTCTCAACCCCCGTTGAGAGGTCATAAGAATAAATGTCATAATTTCCGTTGCGGTTGTCCTGCCAGACGATTACGTTGCCGAAGATGTCCGGCTGGTTCTGTGTGGAGGGATCATCGGTTATCCTCGTCTCCCTCCCCGTGGAGATCTCGTAGGCGTAGATGTCGGAGTTGCCGTTTCGGTAGTCCTCCCAGACGATGAAATTGCCGTAAACCGCCGGAACGGACTGGCTGGAGCCATCTGTGGTTATCCTGCTCTCCACCCCGGTTGATATGTTATACATGTAGATGTCGTTGTTCCCCGCCCTGCTGTCGTGCCATACGATTATATCCTCGTATACATCCGAATACCACTGGTATGCTTCGTCGTCCGTCACCCTCACCTCAACGAAATTCATTCCGCTTACGCTCCCAGAAGGAAGCAGAGGCACAATAAAAAGAGACGCAAAGAGCGCTCCTAAAATCATACGTTTCATAGTACTACCACCTGCTTGAAAAAAAATCGAAAAAGAGGCCGCCCCCTTTGTGATTCCTTTTCAGGCGGGGAGGATGCAGGTAGAGCTAATAAACGTTTGCCCTTTTATTCCGTGTAGTGGGAGTCCGAATATGCGCCCCGCTTCTTTGATAGGAGCGGGGCCTTTTTTTATTTTCTTCTTCACTCCTCCTCCACTTCTCCCTTCTTCCTCAGAAGAAGAATGGCACCTATAAGGAGCAGGATTACAACGAGGAGTAGGAGCAGGTAGATGTAGTCTCTCTCCTGCTTCTCCTCCTTTTCCAGGGGCGGGGGTGTCTCCCCCTCCCTCCAGGTTATCTTCTTATATCCCTCCTTCTCAGCGCTGAACTCAGTCCCCGGGGGGAAGTCTCCCTCAAACCCGGTGAAGATCGCCCAGCCCTCCTCATCCGTTGTTGCTGTGTAAACTGTTCCGTTGACGGTGGCCTTCACGGTGACCCCCTCAACCGGCTCTCCGTC
>NJDV01000071.1 GCA_002254765.1 Thermoplasmatales archaeon ex4484_36
AGGGGTATCCACTCCCCCCCGTCAAATCTGATCTCAACGGACCTTGCGGGGTAGGTCCCCTGATACTCCCCCCGCAGGGTGAGGGTGCCGGTCACCACCTCCCCCTCCCCGGGTTCCCAGACGACTAGGGACGGTGGCGGGTGCTCCCGGAATAACTCAACAGTAATCTCTCTTGGGGACTCCTCTTCCAGAGTTAAAGAGGCGGAGATGTACCCTGGGGAGCTCAGGACCCCCCTTGCATCTCCCAAGTGGACCGTCCCACTTATGCTCTCAACCGTTATGTTCAAAGTGACCTGCCGTATCTCACCCTCTGGACCGAAGAAGCTGCGGACCTCCCCCCCCGGGAGGAATAGGTCGTGAAGTCTCGCTCTCTACCACTATCACGGAGGAGTTGAGGTCAAGGGCGAAGGAGAACCTTCCAGCCCCCTCCATGCGGGAAATCCAGCACTGGACGGAGGAGCGTACCATCTCAAGGTATGCGAAGCCCACATCCCTTATGGTGGTATAGGAGACCTCACCGCGGCTCACTGTCATATAAAAGGCGGAGAAGGGGTAGCCCGAGGGGGGGTGGCCTACATTTTCTATTGTGCACAATCTCACCACGAACTCGGTAGCGTTGAGGTCGAATGCGCTCTGCGCCGCTCCCTTAACCACAAGCCCATCCACAAGGAGGCTGCCACCGATGGAGTGTACGGCGTCTTTGAGTGTATCCCTGAGGGTGGAGTTCCTAGCTATGAGCTCGGAGTAAAGAGAGTATATATTGTAAATGGAGGAGTTCATGAAGCACCCTTCAAGTTCCACCTCCGAGCGAGAGAGGAGCAGGTTGTAGGAGGGGTTCTCGGTGAAGCGGGTGTCCTGCATGCTTGCGGTGGTGGTGAAGAGGTATGCGCCGGTGTTCCTGTTTCTCTCAAGTGTGCATCTTTTCAGCTCAAGGGAGGCCCTGGCCGTCTTGATGCCGGTTGAGGTGTTGGTGATTGTGGAGCCCTCCATCTGAAGAGCTGAGTCCTCAAGGTAGACGCCGTAGTAGCCGCCGTCGTGTATCTGCGTTCCGAGAAGGGTTATATTGCTCCCCTCCCTGCCCTCCACCCCCGAGCGCTGAAAATCTGATATTTCGGAGTCCGTAACAGTGAGCCTAGAGGACTCGCAGAAGATGCTCTCCCTCCTCCCCCAGGGCGAGGAGCCTGCCCCTGACGTTCAGATGCGCTGAGGAATCGAACTTCAGCACGTCCCCCGGGCGGAGGGAAAGGGTGTCCGGGAAGGTGACGGTGATGTTCCCCTTCACAAGATAATAGCCCCCAGTCTTCTCCACTGCATCGGGGGCTAGAGTAGCTAGGTCGTCCATGGTGTAGTTCCCCCCGTCCCCCGGGGTCATAACTCCCACTGGAGAGATAGCCTCGCCGGGTGAGAAGTAGACCGGCAAGGCTGCAAGCACGGATATAAGCATTACAAGGGCCATTTTGAGCACGCCGACACCCCCTGAGCTGCCCTCAGGTTGTATGGGTGTGTTTATACTACCCCTCTTATTAATGTTATTACCACACCTGCAGATAGAAGGGTGTAGGCCGGCCCCGGTAACCTTTAAATTGTGTTTTCCTTTTGGTCTACCCCCGGAGGGAAGATAAGATGGACAGGATAGTGGAGTGCGTTCCCAACATAAGCGAGGGCAGAGATTTGGAGAAGATCAGGCGCATAGTCTCCGTGATCGATCAGGTGGAGGGAGTGAAGCTCCTCTCCTACGAGCCTGATGCCGATTACAATAGGACGGTTATAACCTACGTGGGCACCCCCGAAGGGGTTGTTGAGGCGGGACGGAGGCTCCTCAAAGCCGCCTTTGAGGAGATAGACATGACGAAACACAAGGGCGAGCACCCCCGTATGGGGGCGGTGGATGTTTACTACTACGAGTACGCCGCAACCACCCCCGAGAGGAAGAACCTATCCACCATACGGGCTGGAGAGTATGAGGGGCTTGAGGAGAAGCTTAAGGACCCCCGCTGGAGGCCAGATGAGGGCCCTGCGAAATTCGTTCCAAGGTTCGGAGGGGTTGTCATAGGAGCCAGGGACTTCCTCATAGCCTACAACGTGAATATAGACCTCTCCGATGTCACTCCGGCGAAGAGAATCGCGGAGACCATAAGGGAATCGGGCGTTCTCATCAAGTCGGCGGGGGGCAAGAAAATCATGGGGGATGACGGAAAACCTGTGCGCATCCCGGGGCGTCTTAAGTCTGTCAAGGCCATGGGTGTCACCCTGGAGAAGTATGGGATTACCCAGGTTAAGCTGGGGCTTTCAACGCTGGAGGAGTTCATCCCGGAGAAGAAGGTTATAGAATACATGATTTAAGAGGTGAAGAAGAGATGAGCGAATTTGCAAATCTTAAGGTGAAGGAGTTCCTTCAGAAGGCATCGTCCTCCTCCCCTACCCCTGGGGGGGGTACGGTCTCCGCTATGATGGGGGCCTTGGGGGCATCCCTTCTGAGGATGGTAGCCGAGCTCACCGTGGGCAAGAAGGGTTATGAAGAGGTGTGGGAAGAGATGGGGGGACGCTCGGGAGAGCTCAACGAACTGATGGGAGAGCTTTCCCGTCTTATGGACGAAGACTCGAAGGCCTTCGATGCTGTGATGGAGGCCTTCTCGCTTCCCAAAGAGAGTGAAGAGGAGAAGGCTGCAAGGAGGGAGGCCATACAGAGGGCCTTCAAGCTCGCCACTGAGGTTCCGCTGAAGACCGCCAAGGCGTGCCTTAAGGCCCTCGAACACGCCCCCCACATTGCGGAGAAGGGCAACAAGAATTCCATATCTGACGTCGGAGTCGGAGCTCTGGCATGTATGGGTGGCCTTCGCGGAGCACTGCTTAATGTGAAGATCAACACCCCGTCCATCAAGGATGTGAGCTTCAGGGAGGCCGCCGAGAGGGAGGCGGAGGAGCTTATGAAGAAGGGCGAGGCGCTCTACGAGGAGACAATGGATAGGGTAGAGAGGGTCTTAGAGGGATGAGTATGGTCCAGAATCGCAAGATAAGGAAGCTTACAGCCCAGATCAAGAAGCTGGAGAAAAAGATAGAGAAGTACGAGGAGAAGCTTGAGAGGGCCAAGGAGCTTATGGAGCAGGGGAAGATAACCAAGGCACAATATCAGAAAGCAAAGATGGAGTACTCCGAGAGGATAAGGGGCCTCAGAGGCGCCATCCACCGGAAGGAGAAGGCCCGTCTCTACGCTGAGAGAGAGCTGAAGGAGAAGAGGTAGCACAGGTTCTGAAAAGCTTTTTATACCCACCGTAACTTAAAACGAGTCGTGAGACCTAAAGATGCTCCAGCGGTGGCTTTCATCATCATCCTCGCTATACCCCTTCTCCATCAGCCGGTGGGGGGGGCACCACTGTAAACTCCACAGGAACTCCACAGGTCTTCCTTCGTGGGGAGTGTATTCTTTGGGGGTTGTGGGGGAGGTAGTGACCTTCCGTACCCAGGCGGTGAACCACGGTGAGGTGCCCGCCTACAACGTCACCGTCACCCTCACGGTATATATATGGAACGGGGCGGGCAGGATAGACGGGGGAAAGGTCGTGTGGAGCCAGAGGAGGGAGACGTACGTTCCCCCGGGGGACGGGTCTCTTTCCGAGCCCGTGTTCTTCAATTGGACACCACATCTCTCCGGACCCTATATCGTCAACATCACTTTCGAGCTTAAGGGAGACAGCCGCCCCAGGGATAACAGCGCCTATTACATCGGGGCGGTCTATGAGGTTGGGGGTAAAAGAAGGTATTCGGGGGTGTGGATAGACCGCTGGATCGACTCCCTCGAGGGGGAGACAGAGATCACCTCCCTTCCCTCCGAGAGCTGGAAGAGGGTCCCGATGCCTTCCTTCCCCATCACCGAAGAGTACTCACCCCCCACAGTCCTCTACTGCGGGAGCCTTACCAACCTCTCGTCTAACTACGACTCAGCACCTCGCAGAATTCTCCTTCCCCCCTTCGACTTAAGAGAGCTTCCGGATGACTACTTCGACCCACTGTTTCTTATGGCTCTATCCCACCCATCTGGATATATTCGGCAACTCCTTCTACCCGGGGATAGACTTGAGCAGATATGCTGGGCACTGGGTGAGGGTGGCCATAGAATACCAGCCTGGGCCTGAGGGGAACGGCAGTGAGATGGGCTACTTTCTGGACGATTTCATCCTCTTTATGAGGGAGAGCTACGAAAGCTTCTCATTCCAGGTGAGCCCAGAGGAGCCCCGGGAGCTCCGCCTCAACCCCGGGGAGAGCGCTGAGCTCTTCTTCACTGTCCACTTCAAAAGGGTAAAAGAGCCCCTGCCTCTTAAGGTGAGCTCAAGCTGTGACTGCCGGGAGATTGAGGTGAGGATAGAACCCGAGGTGATAAGAGACCCGGCGGAAGGAGAGAGCATAGAAGTGACAGTGGCCTTCAGAGCCCGCAACGGAGCCCCCCCGGGGGATCATTCTGTGGAGATATCCTTCGCCGGGGGAGGCAGGGTTCTCGAGAGGTGGGTTAACCTGACCGTGCCCCTGCTGGAGCGTATATCCTCTACCGGCGGCGGCGCTATCAGGGCGCCGCCAGAGGGTGAGTTTAACCTCACCGCCGAGGTGGTAAACCAGGGTAACGTTCCGGTGAGCCTGAGGACAACCCTCTACATGCCCGAGGGCTTCTCCGCCGCCTACGGCAGGGAGCTCTCCCTCCCTGTGGGGGAGAGCAAGTCACTAAAGGCGAGGGTCTCCTACGTCACAATGCCCCCGGGGAATTATTCTCTTCTCTGGCTGTTCTACCCCTCCGACATCGAAGGGGTGGAGCGGTTTAAGGCCCAGGAGGCTCTAGACCTTCTCAACGAGAGCGGCCGCTCCTATGGCGCTGTGGAATACAGGGTCTGTGTGGGCAGGGCCCGAGCTCTATATCTGAAATTGCTGGTGCCTTCCATGTTGGTCAGGTACGGAGGCGAACCTATACCTGTGAAGGTCCCTTTCATCCTGGCCAACAGGGGTAACGCCTTTGAGAACCTCACCCTTGAACTGAGGTCGGAGGACTTCCCTCCATCTCATCTCAACTTCACCCCGAAAAGAGTCTCAGTCCCCCCCGAGGGCATTGCGGAGGGGGAAGTGGAATTTCGGATAAACGGCACACTCCTTCACGGCACCTATTTAATGAACCTCTACGCCACAGGAGAGGGAGGCGAAGTCCTCGAAGAAGAAAGGTTCGAGCTTACAGTTCACAACCTCAAGCTCTCCTCAGCCCTCTACAGCTCTCAAGGGGTAAGCGTAGGCATAATACCTGGAGAGATTATAAGGGGGAGAGACTCCCTTCTGGTGGTTAATGCGACCCGCTCCTACCCGATAGAGACAGAGGAGGTCACCTTCTGCCTGAAGGTCACCCTGGGAGGGGCTCCTTACGCGGAGAGGACGTGGATGTTGAGCAGTGCGAACTCAACGCTTCTCAAATGGCTTATAACCTTCAGAGAAGCGGGAGAGGTTACAATATCTCTCAACGTGACGTGGAGGGTCTACGGGGAGGTCTTCCATTTCACCGCCCCTCCCTTTAACGCAATCGTTCACAGGATTAATGTGAAGGTAGAGGACATCTTCCTTTTCAACGAGGAGGGAGAGGCGATCCCCTTGGAGGGGAACATAAAAGAGGGACGGTACGCGCTGGGTGCCCGTATAATAAACACGGGAGACAGCGAGGTGAAGGGCTTTAAGGTACTCTTCACTATCGAATACTTGGGGATACGGCACAACTACACGGCGAACGTGACCCTGCTAAGACCGGGGGATAGCAGGCTGGTGACTGTCGGTGAGGTGGAGATAAGAAAGAGAGGGGAGGAGAAGGTCCGGATATTTGTACAGGTAGACCCCGACGCAGTCCTCTACGAGGAGGACCTGAAGGACAATACGATGCAGAGAAGGGTAGGTGTGGTTGAGGCGAAGGAACCCTCCACCGTTCAGACCACAAGATATGCTTATTTCACCCTTGTGATAATCATAGTGGTTCTGATGGTGGCGATAACGCTGAGGATGGTTCGGAGGGTAATGCAGACTTAGCGGCCAATACATCAAAAAAGTTTTAATAAAGAAGTCTCTTTTCCCCCTCCCTAATTTAAATGAGGTGTGACGATGGCCCGTGGGCTGTATACGGCGAGAAAGCTGAAAAAGGACCACCAGAGGTTCAGGTGGAGCGATGAGAGATACAAAAGGAGGGTACTTCATCTCAAGGAGAAGACGGACCCCCTCCAGGGGTCACCCCAGGCGAGGGGTATAGTACTTGAGAAGGTGGGTATTGAAGCCAAACAGCCCAACTCCGCCATAAGGAAGTGCGTGAAGGTTCAGCTGATAAAGAACGGGCGACAGGTCACCGCCTTCGCCCCCGGGAATCACGCCATAAACTTTATCGATGAGCACGATGAGGTTCTGATAGAAGGCATAGGCGGCAGAAAAGGGAGGTCCAAGGGCGACATCCCCGGGGTGAGGTACAAGGTGATAAAGGTCAACAACGTCTCTCTCATTGAACTGGTGAGGGGAAGGAAGGAGAAGCCCGTACGCTAAAGAGGTGATTTTGCTTGTCAGTTATGGAGGATAAGGAGGCGGAAGAGAAGAAGACTTCTGCAACTGAGGAGAAGGCCCGGGAGGCTCCCCCGGAGGAGGCTGAGAAGGCACCGAAGGAGTCTGTGGAGGAGCCCAAAGGTGGGAAGGCAAAGAAAAAGGAGGAGAAAAAGACCAGAGGTACTCGAAAGAGCACTGCGGGCAAGGGCACCTCCCGGAAGAAGAAAGAGACCGAGGTGGCCGAGGAGGCCAAAGTTGAGGCGGCGGCCTTGCCGAAGGAGGGAGAGAAGGAGGGTGAGGAGCCTCAGCCGGAGGAGAAGAAAGAGACAAAGACTAAGAGAGGAAGGGGCAGGAAGAAGGCTGAGAAGACTACTAAGGAGGCCCCTGAGAAGGTCGCAGAGGAGCTTGGGGAGGAGAAGGCAGAGAAGAAGGCACCCGTTGAGAAGCCTGAGGAGGCTTCTGAGAAGAAGGAAAAGGTTGCGAAGAAGCCGAAGGAGGAGGAGAAGCCCGAGGCGAAGAAAAAGGCCAGGGGAAAGAGGAAGCCCAAGGAGGAGAAGGTCGAAGAGGCCGAGAGGCCTAAAGAAGACCTCAAAGCGGCCCCGCCGGTGATAGAGGAACCCTGCATAAAGATCCCCAAGGAGTTTTACATGGTCTTTGGCAAATATCCCATAGATGGGGTGGTTGTGCGGGATGCCGGACTTGCTAAATATATAATTCTCAAACCCGCACTTGTTCACCACACCCACGGAAGACATGCCAACAGAGCGTTTCAGAAGGCCAACCTCACAATTGTAGAGCGTCTCATAAACAACATGATGAGGACGGAAAAATACACAGGTAAGAAGAGCAAGGCCTATAAGGTGGTGAGGGAGACCTTTGAAATAATAGAGAAAAGGACGAAAAAGAACCCCTTGCAGGTGCTGGCAGATGCACTGGTTAACAGCGCCCCCCGGGAGGAGGTGACCCGTCTGAAGTTCGGCGGGATCTCCGTTCCCAAAGCTGTGGACGTCTCCCCTTCAAGGAGGCTCGACATAGCCCTGAGGAACATCTGCAAAGGGGCCGTTAAGATGACGTTCAAGAACAGAAAGCCCGTGGCTGAATGTCTGGC
>NJDV01000072.1 GCA_002254765.1 Thermoplasmatales archaeon ex4484_36
GAGAAAAAGGGTTTAAATCCAACTTAACTTTCTTTATTAACATGAAAGGCAAGAACATCGTGATAGCCGGGGCCGGAGAAAGGGGGGCCTCCTTGGCCAAGATACTGATCGCAGAGGGGCACAACGTCACGATCATAGAACAGGAAGGCGAGGCAGCGGAGAGGGTCTCTGAGCTGGACGCCCTGGTGATCAGGGGAAATGCAGCCTCTCCCTCCACTCTTGAGAAAGCCTATGTTAAGAACGCTGACTACTTCATTGCAGTGACCGGTAGCGATGAGATAAATATAATCGCATGCAGTCTAGCAAAGAGCGATAAGTGCAGAACAATGGCCCGAGTAAACTCCTATGATTACATCACTAGACCCGTCTCCACAGTTCAACTCAAGAAACTGGGGGTGGACATAGCCTTCTGCCCGGACCTCCTCACAGCCACGCACCTTGCTAATCTGATCACCACCACTAGCATGCTGAACACCTCTCAGCTTGCGAGAGGGAAAATTATGGTGGTTGATACGACCATCAGGGAGGGGAGCAGAGCTAGAGGAAAGAGCATAAAGGACCTAAAACTCCCCGGGGGCTGCAACGCCGTGGCCATTTTCAGAGGGGATGAGGTATTAATTCCCCACGGCGAGACCCGGATTGAGGAGAACGACCGCATTCTCTTCATAGTAAAGAAGGATAAGGACATGGATGAGGTCCTGAGCTCATTGAGCGCATTGGTGGGGAAGCCCAGAAGGTACAGCGATGAACGGGGTGCTAGAAAAATAATGGTGGCTGGGGCATCAAGGATAGGGGTCCACCTCTGCAAACTCCTCGAGGAAGAGGACTTCACCGTGGTGCTCATTGAAGAAGACCCCGAGAAGTGTAGAAAGGCCTCAGAGGAGCTCAACAAGACCCTCATAATCAACGGCAGCTACACCGACAGGGAACTTCTTTTGGAGGAGGGAATAGAGTCTGCCGATGTCTTCTTAGCCCTCACAGAGAGGGAGGAGATCAACATTTTGACATCCATCATGGCTAGACAGTACGGGGCACGCCACTCCATGGCGCTCGTTGATAGACCGGGGCTTAAAACGATACTTGAGGATGTAGGGATAGACGTCATAATATCCCAGAGGTGGGTGACCGTGGACGCCATAGTGAGACAGCTCCACAAAGAGGAGTTTGAGTCGCTGACCACTCTAGATCAGGCATCCACTCACATAGTGGAAGTGAAGGTGAAAAGCAGTTGTCCCTTCGCAGGGAGGAGGCTTGCGAAGATCAAGGACTTCAAATCTCAGAACGTAATAGTGGCGGCGATAAACAGAAAGGGAAATATAATCGTCCCCCGGGGGGAGGACACAATAGAGGTGGGAGATCGCCTCATCCTTTTTGCCAAGAGCAACTCACTCTCTTGGATCGCCAAGACCTTCGGTGTGAGGGAGGAGAAAAAGAGAGGAAGACTGCTTTAGACGGAGATAATGGGGTTATAGAATGGTGTCAGGCGCCTCCTTCAAGGTCCACCTCCTTTCCTTAAAAAAATATCTCTTTTTCTACGGCATCAGTATTGTGATATTCATCCTGCCACTCACTTTCTTTCATCCCCCCTCCTACGTCTATCCTCTCTTCACCATAATGGCTCTTCTCCCCTTCACCATCCTGCTGGCCCTTGACGTGTTGGCAAGATTACGTCCGGGAGTTCCCAGATCGCTGCCCATTGGCCCACGCTTTCTGGACCTTACACTCTTCTTTCTTGCAATCTCTCTTTATGGCTCCATACCCTACTTCTCAACCCACGTCCTCTCCCCCGCAGATGCCCTCTTTGAATCCCTCTCCGCCACGACCACAACCTCCTTTACTCTCCTTGAGAGGGGGAGGACGCCCTCCTTTATTCTTCTCTGGAGGGCTTATCAGTCCTGGCAGGGGGCGCTCTTTTACCTTCTCTTCATCGTTGAGGTTCTCCGCTATTACTGGGGCCCCGGGGCCGAGACCCCCCAAAGGGAGTTTCCTATAAAATTCCCCTTCATAGCCTACCGCAGAGCGCCTGTCTCCTTCTCCCTTCTCTTCTTCATGTCCATAACAGCCTTCCTCTTTATCGCATACCTCCCCTTCATGAGGATAGAGGATGCCCTATCTCTCTCCTTTGCTGTATCATCCACAGGGGGTGTGAGCACCTACGGCCACACCCTCCCGGATGTGGAAGGTGTCTACTTCGTGACCTCCATCGGGCTAATTCTGGTCTCGCTCAACTTTATAGAGCTTTTGCGGGCGGGGTTCAGAAGGAGTGTAAAGGAGCCTCTTGAGGGCTACTACTACCTTATCTTCTTAGGATTGTTCTCTCTTCTCTTTGCGGTCCGGTCTCTATTGAGTGGTACTCAAATCACCTACGGACTGTTCGCTCTTCTATCCGCCTCAAGCGGTGCAGGAATCTACCCACATGGGTGGCCATCTGGTATTGATGATTTCACGCTCTATCTCCTTCTGCTCCTTATGGCAATAGGAGGATGCACCTTCTCAGTCACTTCAGGCCTTAAGGTGAAAAGAGTAGTCTCCATTCTCAGAGCCATCTACCGAGAGCTTCTCCGAGCTATCCACCCCCGAGCTTACCTGGGTCTGCAGGGGGAGCACTGGAGTGGGGAGAGGTTCTTCCTTCACTCAACCATATTCATTTTCTTCCTGTATATGGGCGCCACCCTCACCGGAGCGGTCCTTCTCATAATAAGCGGGCTGGGAATCAGAAACGGGATCTTTCTTGCCCTAAGCGCCCTGACAAACACGGGCCTTGACCCATTAACTGAAGCTATAGGAATCAATAACTTCACACCGTTTCAGAAGTTTTGCACAATGGTCCTGATGCTGGTCGGGAGACTAGAGGTTGTAATCCCTGTTTTTCTTTTTAGTCCTTCACTTAGAAGGTTTGCCCGGGGGTGACCTTCTTTTCCTGACCACGTATTCCTCAAGCTCCTCGGGGACCGCAGAGTTGCCAAATATCGCCTGGGCCTCCCTTCTCACTTCTTCTATCCCCTCCACCCCTTTTATACGTGGTGAGAAATGTATCAAAAAGAGCATCCCAACGGAGGCCTCTTTTGCCAGCCTTGCGGCCTGGGCCACGGTCATGTGCCCCCATTCCAGGGCTTTCTCCTCCATTTCGGAAGGGAACGTTGCCTCAGATATTAAAACGTCCGCGCCCTTTGAGAACTCAACCAGCTCCTCAAAAAAGGCCGTGTCACCCGTATACACAAGCGACCTTCCCGGCCTTGGTCTTTTCAGAAGCTCCTCATCCACCGACTCACCCTTTTCAATTTTTTTAAGCAGCATTTTCGTGTACTCCTCTGGGTCAACCCCAACCTCGGCAGCCCTCTCCTTCACCCTCTCTCTATTGACAACGTATTCAGGAGTGGGTTCCTCAAGCCTGTATATAAGGCCCTGGAGGCTATGCCGTGAGGGGATTGTCCTGACCCTCACACCCTTCACATCGAACTCCTCCCCGGGCTCTGCTTCTCCAACAATAAGGCTGTATTCCCTCCTGTAGAAGGATATCCTCTCCATGTGCTCTATGAGCTCCCTCGTCCCCGTGGGTCCGATGATGTAAAGCTCCTTCCGTCTGTTGTTGAGGGAGAGAGTTTGAAGAAGCCCCGGGATGCCGAGGATATGATCCCCGTGGAAATGTGAGATGAAGATAGCATCGAGTTTCATATAGGAGAAGTTGGACCTCATGAGTTGCTTCTGCGTGCCCTCGCCGCAGTCGAGAAGGAACCTCACGCTACCTATCTCCACCGCCACGGAGGAGAGACTTCTATCGGCGGTGGGAAGAGTCCCTCCTATGCCTAGGAATATCAATCTCATAACGAGCTTTAAGGAGGCTACCCGGAGGTGCTAAAATGGATTGGGGAATGAAGAACCGCTTTCACAGGATAATAAGACCGGAGGATGGAAGAACCGTTATGCTGGCTGTTGATCATGGGTACTTCCTGGGACCCACAACGGGCCTTGAGAGGTTCGCCGAGACCGTAGTGCCACTGCTGCCCTACGCGGACACTCTGATGCTGACAAGGGGAGCCTTAAGGAACTACATACCCCCTGAAAGCGACGTCCCTATAGTGCTGAGGGTCTCCGGTGGAACGAGCATACTGAACAAGAACCTCCTGCACGAGGGGATCATTACCTCGATAGAGGAGGCCATAAGGCTGAATGTGGTAGGGGTGGCCTTCTCCATCCTTGTAGGGGCTGAGTTTGAGAGGGATACCATACTCAACTTCACAAAAGTTGTGGACGAGGCGGAGCGCTACGGGATACCCGTGGTAGCCGTCACCGCAGTGGGGAGGGACATGGTGAAGGACGTGAAGTATCTAAGTCTCGCCACCAGGATGGCGGGAGAGCTGGGTGCCAGAATAGTGAAGACCTACTTCTGCGAAGGGTTCGAAAAGGTGGTGGAAACCTCCCCCGTCCCCGTGGTCATAGCGGGGGGAAAGAAGATTCCCGAAAAAGAAGCCCTCACCATGACATATAGCGCCATTGAAGCAGGAGCCGCAGGGGTGGATATGGGAAGGAACATATTCCAGTCTGAGAACCCTGTGGCCATGATAAGGGCTGTAAGAGCTGTCGTTCACGAGGGATACACCGGCGAGGAGGCCTACCAGCTCTTTGAAGAGCTTAAAGCAGGTGGGGGAGAGGAGTGAAGGCCGCCCTTTACTACTCTAACAGCGATATTAGAATAGTTGAGATGGACAAGCCCAGGGCAGGTATGGGGGAGATCGTCGTAAAGATGAGGCGGTGCGGCATATGCGGTAGCGACCTTATGGAATGGTACAGGGTCCGTAGCGCCCCCCGGGTGCTGGGACATGAGATGGTTGGGGAGATAGTTGAGGTGGGAGAAGGGGTTGAGAAGTACTCTTTAGGGGAGAGGGTTTTTGTCTCCCACCACGTCCCCTGCAACACCTGTCATTGGTGTCTGAAGGGACATCACAGCGTCTGCGACACGCTGCGCAGAACTAATTACCACCCTGGGGGCTTCGCTGAATACATAAAGGTCCCCCCCATCAACGTGGAGAGAGGGGTCTTCCTCCTTCCCCCTGAGCTTACATGGGACGAGGGGGTCTTTATAGAACCTTTGGGGTGCGTTGTGAGAGGACAGAGGATGGCAGGGGTGGAGACGGGGGATAGTGTTCTTGTAGTGGGCGTAGGGGTCACCGGGATCCTCCACCTGAAATACGCGAAGGCCCTTGGGGCCTCAACGCTCCTCGCTGCGGATGTAAACCCCTTCAAGCTTATGATGGCGAAGAGGGCGGGAGCGGATCACACCATAGATGCTAAAGGGGATGTAGGGAAAAAGACGAGAGACCTTTTGGGGAGGGGGGCGGACGTTGTTATAGTAACCGCACCGGTTAAGGCTGCTTTCGACGATGGCTTCAGAAGCGTCGACAGAGGGGGGAGCGTTCTCCTCTTCGCACCCTTAAGGCCCGAGGAGAGATACGACCTCAACGTCTGGGAGATATGGAGGGACGAAGTCAAGGTAGTAACATCCTATGCAGCGAGCCCCAGAGATCTGGAGGTGGCAATCGAAGTGTTAAGGAGCGGAAGGGTGGAAGTGGAGGATATGGTCACTCACCACTTCCCCCTCTCTGCTGCTTCAGAGGCATTCCGGGTAGCAGTAAGCGGTGAGAGGTCCCTCAAGGTCATCCTGCACCCGGACGATGAAAAGGTATAAATCCCATTTTCAATTAGGTGCGTGGCTCTGTCGGTGGAAATATTCTGGGTTGGTCTCTATCTCACCATGCTTCTACTGTTAGGCCTTCGGAGGCGACCGGCTCGTAAGAAAAATAAGGACAGCAGGGAAGAATTTTATCTGGCCTCAAAAGACCTCGGACCGCTTGAGACGTCGGCTACCATAGGAGCCACCGTAGTCGGGGGCTCCGCCACCGTGGTCACTGCTGCCTTGGTGTACTCTTATGGGCCCTATGGCCTTGTAGCCGACCTCGCTGGGGCAGCCGGTCTTTTGGTGTTGGGCCTCTTTCTCTCCCGGAAAGTGTGGTCGAGTAGGGCCCACTCCCTTCCTAACATGCTTGAGAGAAGCTTCGGAAGGGGGTTAGGGAGAGTCTCCTCCCTTCTTCTCATAATGACAGAGGTGGGGTGGATTGCTCTCCTCATAAAGGCCACCGAGGGGGTGCTCATCGCTCTTAATTTCTATCCCGAACAGGCACTTCTTGTGAGCACCATCATTTTTATCCTCTATACATCCATCGGTGGACAGAGGGTGGTGGCATTAACGGACATCTTCCAGATATCGCTGGTCTTTCTCGCCCTCTCCTTGGCAGCAGGCAGAAGCGTTCTAACGCATCTTCCTTTAAGGGGGACTGCCACCATGCCGCCATCCCTTTTCATAACCCTACTATTCACCATGTTTCTTTCCCATATTATTGGGCCGGACATCTACTCAAAGATCTTCTCCTCAAGGGACCCGAAGAGCGCATCTATCGGGGCTTTAGGCGGAGGTATTGTCAAACTTCTTGTCGCCCTTCTTGTATTCGTTATGGTATCGGGTTCCGCCGCCCATGTGAAGAATGGTGAAGGCGTCCTTCCAGAGCTGGGGGCAGCTCTTCTTCCCTCGCCACTTATCGGGCTATTTCTGGCGGCCCTCCTAGCGATAATGATGTCGTCGGCGGACTCCTGTCTCATCTCCGCCTCAACTATGCTCGAGTGGGACATCCTCCAAAAGGAGCTCCCTCAATGGACCCGAACTTTAATGGTATGCATCCTCGGCATCGCAGGATATTTTATCACCCTCAGCGCCGGCTCTATCATATCTCTTCTTATGCTCTCCTACGGGCTCTTTACCTCCTCCCTTGTCCTCCCGATACTCTTTGGTCTTATCCTCCCCCCGGGCAAGCTAGACCGCAAAATGGCGCTTGCGTCTGCCCTGGTGGGTTCCTCTTCATTCATTCTTCTCACCATCCTTAAGGCTTTAGGGAGGCTCTCCACCGAGCCCCTGCTTATCACCCTTCC
>NJDV01000073.1 GCA_002254765.1 Thermoplasmatales archaeon ex4484_36
CCCTTGACTGGAGATACCCTCAAAGAATGCTTTTCCTTCAATAGGAGAGAAAACAAATCGAAGTTGGAAAAGGAGGAGGAAACCTACCCCAATAGCGCTGGGGAGACCAGGGGGTGTGTTCTTTACAATGTGAACTTTTGGTAGTTCAAACCTACCCAGTCGGGGTTTTCCATCATCATCCAGAGTTTTAGTGAGAAGAACCACCCGGGAGATTTCATAGGTCTCAAGGGTCCCGGACCATGCTGTTGGTGCTTTGTCTGCCTCTACACGGCGTACATGGGAAGAAGAGAAAGGCACCCCTAGAAGTTCTGCATCCTGCTCTGTAAGTATTAATGGCATTGTTGCCCCAGTATCTATCATAAAAGTGATGCTTCGCCTTTTAAGAGTGGGTCTTCTACAAAGTAGAACGCCGGTATGGGTCTTCTACAAAGTAGAACGCCGGTAAGCTCTGTCATAATTACTTCATCATCAGATTTGGTTTTTACCTCCCGGAGCGATAATGGGATTCTCATATTACCCCTACGTGCTTAGAGAAGGATGACCATGTCCTCCGGGAGGATGTACTCACAGACTCAGAAGTGGAAGTAGATCGCTGAGGTCGCTGGAGGCGCACATGACCTTCTTGTTTCTGACCAGGATGAACTGTCCCGCATACTTTTTTCTTAGGCTATCATAATTCTCACGTATCCACTTTTTATCCTCCTCTGTAGAGTCGAGAAGTCTAAGTATCTCCTCCTCAGAAACGTCGAAGTCCTTCAGGAGCATTTTTTCACCTGTCATGCCCACTCCCACATCTCTTAACTGTCCTCCGATATTTATTGATTTTGGTTTGGGTGAAGTGGAGACGAAACTACTTATCTAGCGTTTCTCAAACTCACTCACGTATTGCCTCTTTACAAAGTTGGCTACAGTGTATCTCTTCCCCCCATCTCAGGGCGATGATGAGCATTACTACCTCCTCGCTGAGGTCCCGGGGCAGGATATCATACAACCTCGCAAGAAATGTCATGTCAGAGATCGGAAAGAGAGCTGGAGTTCCATTCCACGCTCATCTAGCTAGGCACTGGAGGGCGGTCAAGTGGTCCCGCTCAGGGGTCTCTCTCAAGACGATAATGAATCTGCTGGGACATGAGAGTTTGAAAACGACCCAGGTTTATCTTGAGATGCTGGAGCGCTTTAGGCCTGGCTAAGCTACCTCAGCGCATTTTCTCTTACATCAAAAGAGAAAATAAAATTTTCCCTTCCTACCCTCACCCTGGGGGAGTGGTCGGAGGGGCCGAAGACCTGAAAGGATCTTCAGCTCCTCAGCATTATCTCCACTTCAGCTCCTCAGCATTATCTCCACATTGACCCCATCCGGAACCTTTATTTTCATCAGGTGCCTCAGGGCCCTTTCATCCGCATCTAGGTATATAAGGCGCTTGTGAACCCTCATCTCCCACCGGTCCCAGGACCGCTCATGTCAACCCCAGTTCTCTTTGAGATCTCCTTTATCTGGCTGCAGACATTATCCAGGGTCTTAGGATTGGTACCTGTCAGTGTGATCTTAGCTTTGCCTGCCATTCCCCTCGCCTGCCCTTCCAGATTACCTCTTCTCCACGTCCAGGCACATCCCCGCAGCCACTGTAACACCCATATCACGGATAGCGAAGCGGCCCAGCTGCGGGATGTCCTGCACTCTCTCGATCACCATGGGCCTGGTGGGCCTCAGTTTCACAACGGCGATCTCCCCGGTCTTTATGAAGTTGGGATTCTCCTCCTTCACCTGGCCGGTGCGGGGGTCTAGCTTCTGCAGGAGCTCCTCGAACCTGCAGGCCACCTGGGCGGTATGGCAGTGGAAGACCGGTGTGTAGCCCGCAGTTATAACGCTGGGGTGCTGCAGGACCACGATCCTCCCGGTAAAGGTCCTCGCCACTGTTGGCGGGTTGTCCGGATGACCCGCCACATCCCCACGGCGGATGTCCTTCTTCCCGACGCCTCTGACGTTGAAGCCTATGTTGTCGCCCGGCTCCGCCTTCTGCATGGGCTCATGGTGCATCTCAATGGACTTTACCTCCCCAGAGACCCCCGGGGGATTGAATACCACCCTATCACCCACCTTCAGCACTCCGGTCTCGACCCTACCCACAGGAACAGTGCCTATTCCAGTTATGGAATAGACATCCTGCACAGGTATCCTCAAGGGGAGATCTATGGGCTTGGGAGGCACCTCCAGACTGTTGAGAGCATCTATGAGGGCCTCCCCCTTCCACCAGCCGAGGTTGGAGGAGGGCTTCATCACATTGTCACCCATATAGGCGGAGACGGGAAGGATCTTGACCTTATTCAGGTCCCAGCCTATGAGCTTCAGGAGCTGGGTGACCTGCTCCTTCACCTCGTTGAAGCGCTTCTCGTCGTAGGGGGGCTTTGTGGCATCCATCTTGTTGATGGCCACTATGAGCTGCTGGATGCCCAGGGTCCTAGCCAGGAAGACATGCTCCTTCGTCTGGGCCATCACCCCCTCTGGAGCAGCCACCACAAGCACTGCAGCATCCGCCTGAGAGGTTCCCGTGATCATGTTCTTGACGAAGTCTCTATGACCGGGAGCATCTATGATGGTGAAGTAGTATTTGTCCGTGTCAAACCTTCTGTGGGCCACGTCGATTGTCAGACCCCTCTCTCTTTCCTCTTTCTCCCTGTCCATCACCCAGGCAAACTCAAAGGTGCCCTTACCCTTGGCCTCCGCTTCCTGCCTGTACTTTTCGATCAGGTGTGGATCTATGGCTCCGGCCTCGTAGAGCAGTCGCCCCACTAGCGTGGACTTGCCGTGATCCACATGCCCGATGAACACAAGGTTCATGTGTGGTTTATCCGCTGGCATTATTTCAACCTCCAAGTTAGTAGTGATACCTCACATCCTTAATAAATTTTCATATATAACTGTTTCCGGAGACCATCATGTGGACGCGTAGTAGTCAGCACCGGGGGGTTCAGGTTTGAGACCCTTGCGGGTTCTGATCTCCCTTGTCACCTTCTCAAGAAGCTCCTTGGGAAGCTTCTCAAACCCCATGAATTCCGTGCTCCAGAGTGCCCTTCCCTGCGTGGCCGACCGTATGGACCCGGCGAAGCCAAACATCTCTGCCACAGGGGCCTTGGCCGTGATGTTTACAGTGTCCTCCTCCTGCTCTATGTCCAGGATGGTGCAGCGCCTCTGATTCAGCTCCCTGGTGACGTTCCCCAGAAGGTCCTGGGGTACGTTGATGAAGAGCTTCAGCTTGGGCTCTAGGAGGATCGTTCCGGCGGTGACCATGGCGCCGTAGATGGCAGAGCGCCCGGCGGGTATGACCTGTGCTGGCCCTCTGTGGATGGAGTCCTCATGGAGCTTCGCGTCCACAAGGCGCACCTTCACCCCCATCACAGGCTCCCAGGCCCTGGGGCCCCTGTCCATGGCCTCGCGGAAGGCCTCTATGAGGAGCTCCTTGGTCTCGTGTAGATACTGGATCCCTTTGGTGGCGTTGATGAAGATGTTGGTCCCGTGGATGTCGTAGATGTTCTTTGCTTCGTCCTTGTCCATTCCGAGGTCCTGAAGTTTTTTTGCCAGACCCTTTGGGTCCTTAATCTTCTCATCTGAAGGTATCTCCCCTTCTAAAATGGCCTTCACTATCTCCTCAGGAAGGGGTTCCACCTCGATGTAGAAGCGGTTGTGTTTGTTAGGGGACTTCCCCTCAAAGGAGGAAGGGCTCTTCCCCTCCACCGATTCCCTATATACAACAATGGGTTCAGAGGCCTTTATCTCAACCCCGTACTCGTTCACTATCCTGTACTGGGTCACCTCCAGATGGAGCTCTCCCATGCCTGAGAGGAGGTGCTCCCCAGTCTCCTGGTTGATCTCAACCCTTAAGGAGGGGTCAGCCTTGGCGACGGTCCTTAGGACGTCAACCAGCTTGGGGAGGTCCTTCATGTGCACAGCTTCAATGGCAACTGTGACCACAGGCTCGGAGATGTGCTTTATCTTCTCAAAGGGCGTGAGGTCCTGTTTGGTGGATATGGTGGAGCCGGATATAGCGTTCTTAACTCCGGTTACGGCCACTATATTTCCTGCCGGGGCCTCCTCCACGGGTATCCTATCGGGACCCACGTAGACTGCCACCTGCTGTACCCTGCTCTTTCCGGGCTGTCCGATGACATAAACCTCTTGGCCCTTCTTCAGAGTCCCTGCGAATATCCTTCCTGCAGCCACCTCCCCGGCGTGAGGGTCTATCAATATCTTGGTCACCATGAAAACGGGCTCTGAGTCGGGAGAGCATCTGATCATGGCTTTCCCGACATCGGATTCCACATCCCCATGCCATATCTTGGGTATCCTTATCTTCTGGGCCTCAATTGGATCGGGAAGGTGTTTAATGACCATGTCCAGCAGGACCTGGTGCAGAGGGGCCTTCTTCGCAAGCTCCCTGTCCTTTCCCTCGGCAAGATGCTGATATACATCCCTGAAGGTTATTCCGCTCTTCTGCATGAAGGGAACCGATATGGCCCAGTTCTGATATGCTGATCCGAAAGCAACGGAGCCGTCCTCCGGTTTCACCCTCCACTCCTTTTTGAACTGCGGCTCGGCCATCTTATAGATGAGCTCGTTGACCTTCATGATTATCTTTCCAAACCTGTTCTGCATCTCCTCAGGGGTCACCTTCAGCTCGTTTATGAGGCGATCCACCTTGTTTATGAAAAGAACAGGTTTCACCCTCTCCCTCAGGGCCTGCCTGATGACCGTCTCCGTCTGGGGCATGACACCCTCAACAGCACAGACCACAATTACGACCCCATCCACCGCCCTCATCGCCCTGGTGACATCCCCGCCGAAATCAACGTGCCCGGGGGTGTCTATAAGGTTAATGAGGTACTCCCTCCCTCCGAACTCGTGCACCATGGATGCGTTGGCGGAGTTTATGGTTATACCCCTTGCCTGCTCCTGCTCGTCGTAGTCTAGAAGAAGCTGTTTTCCTGCCAGCTCCTCGGACATCATCCCTGCTCCTGCTATTAAGTTGTCGCTTAAGGTAAGTTGTCGCTTAAGGTGGTCTTTCCGTGGTCAATGTGCGCTGCGGTGCCAATGTTTCTTATAAGCTCCGGACTCCACATTATCTTCCGGGCCTTCTTTATGTTCTCCTCTTTCCTACCCATTTCAACACACCTGTCCCTAAAAGAATCATCAGC
>NJDV01000074.1 GCA_002254765.1 Thermoplasmatales archaeon ex4484_36
GGTGTGGGGGCATGGTGTAACCAGGCAGCATCGCGGGCTCCAGTTACGCGTGATTGACAACGGGTCTGCTGATGGGAGGAGACGTCCTCCCATAGGATGAATAACTGGAGCGATGAGCTCTTCACGTTCGCGATGCGTAGAAGATACCCGCTGATCTGGGTTCAAATCCCAGTGCCCCCACCAATATATTAATCAATGGAAAAAAAAGAGAGTTGTCTAAAAAGAAACATGAAAAATTGAAAAAAGAATAAGGGGCTAAAACCACCTTATTCCTCTATATTTTCCCACTCTTAAGCAGATTCTCGGCAATGTCCCCCACAACAGGGAATTTAAAGTACTCCCCAGTATATGCTTTCAACATTCCCACAAGCCACGCCATAACCAGGAGAAGACCACCCAACCACACTATGATGTGGAGAGGCCAGATCAGCCAGGCAAGCCATCCCAGAATTGACAGTATTATTACCCCGGAGAGAAATATAACGACAGATTGCATAGCGTGGAAGCGGACAAATTTGTTCTTCCTCTCAAGAATAAGGACTAATATCCCAGTGAAGAACATCCCGGCATACGCTATTAAAGCGGCTATATTCTTATCGAGCCCAAAGATGCTCGTCTCATCCCCTTCCTTCTCCACCCTCTTTTCTTCTCTCTCTACCTCTTCCTTCCCTTCCCCTTCACCTTCCCCTCCCTCTTCCTTCTCGCCTTCCTCCTCTTTCTTCTCTTTCCCTTCCTCTCCCTCCTCCGCCTTCTCCTCCTTCTCGCCCTCTCCGGCCCCCTCTTCTACCTCCTCCTCTTTCTTTTCACTTTCCCCCTTCTTCTCTTCTGCAATCTCCTCTTCTTTCACCTTTGATTCTTTATTTTCTAACAAATGGCCACCTCCTTTTATACTGCTTCAAAAAACTAGGGCCCCAAGCAGCTAAAACCTATACTCCCTTAAATATGTTTTTTCTAAAACCGACGCTTCACAGCCTTCTAATTCACCCTGAGCAATTAGCCGAGGAACCCCTCTCTCTTTAAGGTATAGACAACAAGCCCTCCCAGCAGAGCCGCCAAAGCATAAAGGACGTAAGATACCCATCCATAACCGCCCACTCCGTTAGCTCCACTGCTCCAGGCTTCCTCCCCTCTCCTGTACTCCTGAAGGTTCGTCACCCCATCCCCGTCGGGGTCCTCATCGGCATCAGAGGGGTCGAAAGGATCAAGACCCCTCATCGCCTCCCAGCGGTCTGGCATCCCGTCCCCGTCAGTGTCCTCGTCCAGGGGGTCGGGCACGCCGTCGGAGTCCGTATCCCGGGGAACGGACAGTGAGGAGAGGGGATCGCTGCCGCACGCTATCTCCACTTCGTCAGAAAAGCCATCATTGTCGTCGTCGGGGTCCTCCACATCCCCTACCCCATCCAAATCGCTATCTCTCCACTCCAATGGGTCGAGGGGAAAAAGATCCCATAGGTCAGGGACGGCGTCGCCATCAGAATCTCTGCTGGAGGAGGGCAGGGCGTAGAGGTATATCCTGTAAGGGAGGGGGTCGGTGAGGTGGAGAGTCAGGCTGCCCTCGGCGGAGGAGTAATCGCTCGGAATGTCAACCGGAATATCACCGTTGAAGAGGTAGGCCTTCGCAGTTGAAATGATCACATCCCCTAATGCCTGCTGGGAAAGGTCTATGATAATATCAAACTTCCTTACATCCAGCTCGCCCCTCACCTCAAGCATCAATGAAATGTTAAGGTAGACTCTGGCCCCAATGCGTACCTGGGGCGGGGGAGAGCTGTCAAGGGCCAGGGTGACCTCCCCCGGACCCTGTCCTAGGTAGCGGGCCCGAACTGCCCCTCCCTCCCAGTATCTCTCTGTGAAATGCTCTCCCACACTGATGCCCCCTAGCACCTCAGTTGAGGTCTCCTCTCCCCACTGGTCTATCGCCCGGAACAGGAAGCTGTGGTTTCCCTCAGGGAGGCGGATGCCGAAGGAGAGCCTGACCCCACCGGAGAAGTCCAAAGGTCTTCGAGGTACTTCAAGGGGGTGCTCCTCCCCGTCCAGTATAAGGGAGAGCAGGCGTGGCCTGTCCCCGTCACTGTCCCGGTAGGTCACCTCAAATGTGTAGAGGCCTACGGAGGTATCGGAAGGATAACAGATGGGGTTCAAAAGCTCCGGGGGGTCGCTCACAGGGCTCACCGCGACTTCCAGGGTGTAGAGCTCCACCCCTCCCCCCTCCCCAATGACCTTCAAGTATATTTCCCCCTCACCCCAGCAGTCCTTGAGGCCCTCTACCAGAAGGGTCGAACCCTCCAGCTGGCAGGAGACCACCTCTCCCCTGGTCCCCACCACCTCGAATCCAAAGGGGTCCCTGAAATAGCTGCTCAGGTTCAGGCTGGCCGTTCCCTCTTCCTCAAGAGATATCTTAGGAAGCTCTTTTAACAGCTCCGGGGGACCGTAGAGAGGGGGTGGAGTGATGAGAAGCGCTGCACTCTCCACGCTTAGATAGTCCGAGACATTGATGTAGAGGAGGGCGGGGATAAGGTCTTCCGGTGCTTCAAGAAGGATCGTTCCGTTCTCCGGATCGCAGGTGACCCATGGCAGGGATCGGGGGTTTCCTCGTCGGATATACTCACTGGAAGTATTACATCCTCCCCGGGGTTTATAACAATGCTCGGATAAGGGAGGAAGACCTCGGGAGGGTCGTTCCGCTCCCTCACGCTCGTCTGAAGGGTGTAGTTCCCCCAGCTCAAGGAGCAAATATGAAAAGTGTGGGTGGGTCGTCAACGTAGGAGACGAAAGGACTTGTAGTGCTCACCTGGAAAGTAGGCGAATGGTTCCCCGGGGTGTAGAATTCAAGGGGTATGAGAGTAGGAGTGTCCTCCTCCACCACAACGGATGTTGAGAAGTTGAGAAGTGTTGGGGGGATGTGAGAGGCCACGGTCCGAATCAGATTGCCCTCCTCGGAGGGTGTGTAGAGGTGATACCACCAAGTGCTTCCAAGCACCTTCACCTCTACAGTTAACATCTACAGTCCCTACCCGGAGGAAGTACCTCACCTGGGCGCTGGAGGTGGTGTCTACAAAGACGCTACCTGAGGAGAAGGTGGAGTTCACCCAGCTTATTGTAGCTCCCGTGGTGGAGCTGAAGAGGAAGGCGTAACCTGAAAACGTAGAGTTCTTGACCACCGCCCGGGAGTTCTCCGCCGAGAGACCGCAGTTCGCATTCTCCACAATTAGGTGGGAGACCTCTGCGGTGGTTGAGTGGAGGAAGACGCCAGCCCATTCCTCCGGACCCCCAAGTCTTATGGGCCTCTCCGGGGTACCCTTGGCTAGAAGGGGCCCGTACACGTCAAGCCTCACTCCCCTGGTGAAGGTAACCCGGGCCCCCGGCATGATCCGAAGCGTCTCTCCCACAGGGATGGTTGTGTCCTCCGTTATGGTAATATTGCCTGACCATACGGTCTCTCCCCTGGTTTCCGTCTGCCTCAAACCCTCTTCCCCTGAGGAGTGGTGTATCGGCAGTACCTGGATGAGCAGAAGGAGAGCGGTGAAGAGGGCAACCGGGATGGGAGCTTTCAATCCCAAATCTCCTCCACCTCCTTCAGAAGCTCTGATGGAAGAATGGGCTTGAAAAGGAACTGCCTCACCTGGGGATAGGAGGAGAGCCTCCTTCTGGCATCCTCAATGACCTCCCCGGTCACGGCAATAACGGGGGTGTCAATCCCCCTACGAAGCATGAAGTCAAGAACGTCGAAGCCGTCAAATCCCGGGAGCATCAGATCCAGTATCACCAGCTCAAAGCTCTCTTCGGCGAGCAACCTCATGGCCTCCTCCCCGTCGTAAGCCGATGAGGTCCGGTAGCCCTCGTCTTCAAACACCTCTCTCCAAATCTCGTTTATCTCAAGGGTGTCCTCAACGATAAGTATACTTTTCATGTTCACCCCTCGGCAGGAATATCTCAACCCTTGTTCCCTTGCCCTCCCTGCTCTCTATGGTCACCCGTCCCCTGTGCATCTCAATGATGTTCTTCACAAGGTAGAGGCCCATTCCCATCCCCCCCTCCCTTCTCCGGGATGAGGAATCCACCTGATAGAACCGACGGAAGACCCTCTTAAGCTCCCTACGGGGTATCCCAGGGCCTGAATCCTCAACGACTACCACGGCCCACCTCTCACCGCCCCTCACCTCAACCCGCACTTTGGACCCCTCAGGGGAGAACTTTATGGCGTTGTCAAGAACGTTTCTTATGGCCGCCTGTATTCTTCCTGGATCCACACTGCACCACACCTCCCCCTCGTAGCTCTCGAGGATTGCCATCCTCTTCCTTCCAGCGTCCTCCCTCATCACCTCCACAACCTCCCGGGTGATCTCCACAAGGTCCACCTCTCTCCTCTGGAGGGCGATCCTTCCAGTCTCTATCATCGAGACAGCCATTAGATCCTCCAAGAGTAGCTGAAGCCTCTTTAAGTTCCTTGAGAAGACCTCCACAAACCTGTCCAGCTCCTCTGGGCCTTTCTTCTTCAGCAACTCCAGGCGGCCTATCATGATGTGCAGAGGGGTTCTCAGTTCGTGGGAGATGTTGGCCAGAAAGCGGTTCATCTCCTCCTCATTCTTCTCAAGTCCCCTTGCAGTCTCAAGAAGGGCCCTGTAGCTCTTCCGCAGGCTCCGCAGGGCCTTTTCCCTATCCGCCGTCGCCTTGCTCAAAGAGCTGAAGGCGGAGTTTAGTGCTTCAATCACGGAGTTTATCCCATCCACCAGCTCCTCGAGCTCGTCGCCCGTTGAGAGCGTCTCGTTTTTCTGCAGAGGCTCAATTCTGACCCCCTTCCTCACCACATCCTCCTCTTTAAGCTCCTTCAGCTTTTTCTCCACGGTAGAGCCTTACCCTCTTCATGGTGTCCCATTCACTTTCGAAGACCTCCTCAAGCCTCCAGGTAAAGCGGGTCCCCGGGGGAGGAAGAACCCCCTCCAGCTCCTCCTCTGAGATCTCCGTCACCAGATGGCTCCCTCGGATGGAGGTGTTGGTGTGTACGATCCAGATGGAGTCGTTCCCGCTCTCCATAAGGGAGCAGGAGATGTTCGCAGAGAGTTCAACGGTTCTTTTCAGGGTGTACCCCCTATCACTGTAGTAATCCAGAGGTTCTTCAGGGAGTGCCCTGTACCTCGGGGGAAGGTTCCTTTCCATATAACGACAGAGGTTCTCACAGGAGAGCTTGAATGCAATGGGGGGTAGCCCCTCGGAGGATGTGATGTTAGCCAAAATGTACCAGGTGGATGTGGGATAAAGATAGGAGGGCGGTAAGATGAATCCCCCGTGTGGCTGCGAGTTCCACTCGTCAAGGCCAGTGAGAAGTGTGACGAAATAGGGGCGGGTGAGGTTCAGGGGAAGAAGACCCCCTTGCGAGGGAAAAAGGAGCTCTGCTTCTCCCGTGGGGAGAACGTTGCTTGCCGCGAGCTCCTGAGCGGTTTTACAGACGCTCTGAAGCCTCGGGGAGAGGTCGACCGCCTCCGGAAGTGAAAGGGGGTTGGTGCTCAGAATGTATCCTGTGAACCCCTCAAGGTCCACATCACCCGATACATGTCCGTAAACGCTGCCCTCTATGTTCAGCTCCCCCCCACCCATTATGAAAGCATCCGGTATGGGGCTATAGAGGCTCCACAGATGGGTGCCGAGCTGTCCCTCCACATAGCCGGAGACGTTCTGAAGGAGCTCGCCCGCCAGTGGAGACCCCTCGCTCAATAGGTAACCAACTCCCTCCACTCTAGCACTTATGTTTCCAGAGAAGCTGAACACACCCCTTATCTCAAAGGTGCCCAGGAACGTCCCAGCCCCTTCACCGTTAAGGTACAATTCAGATGTGTTGAAGGAGGCGCTCAGGTTCTCAAGCCGGTACAGATAATTCCCGCTCATGGGGTTAGGAGGGGCCTCCCGGGTGGCACTTCCAGTGAGGATCAGTGTATAGTTCTCGGGAAGACCGCACGTTCTCTCAAGCATTGTGTCCTGTGCGCTTTTCAGCTGCCATCCTTTCTCGCTCAGGTAATTGAGCCTCACCTCCTCCCTCCTCTCCTCATTTATCTCCTCGGAATAATCCTTTTTCAACCTGGAGAAGTCCTCCTCCATGTTCCTCATGGAAAGAGATATAACCAAGGCTGTGAGAAGAAGCGGGATCAGCGATACTACCACAATAATCAATATCTGCTTCTTCGTGAGGCTGAGCATAGAGGCCCTCTATTTCCAACTGTGAAGCAAAAATGAGGGGGTCCATTATAAAATTAGCGATGAAAATGTCAAGCTGTGAACTCTTGAAGCTCACGGCATTCAGTTAAGAATATTACGGGCCTACCCCTTCCCCCACCCGATGAAACTTTCCCTGCTCATGGACTTCGACGGGACGGCTACGGACAAGGATGTGACGGAGGTGATCTTCAGAAGGTTTGCCAGAGGTAACTGGCGCAAGTGGGACAAGATGGCACTCACTCTCAAGGTTCCGGTCCACAAGGCCCTCTCGGAGCAATTCAGAATGGTTGAGGCCACCCCGGAGGAGGTTCTTAGTGCACTGGATGAGGAGGTGCACCTCCGGGAGGGGCTCAAAGAACTTGTGGCTTATCTGAAGGAGGTGGAGATTCCCTGGATTATAGTGAGCGAGGGGGCGGATTTTTACATAAAATACATACTGGAAAGGGAAGGACTTCATCCCGATATGATCTTCTCTTACAGAAGTCGCTTCGTTAGGGGGCATATTGAAGTGGAGCCCCTCTGGATGTGGGAGGGATGTGATCGCTGCGGGACCTGCAAAAGGAGGATAGTGAAGGCGTTCAGACATCTGGGACCCGTGGCCTATGTGGGGGACTCCACCACGGACTTCTGTGTGGCAGACACAGTGGACCTCCTCTACGCCAGGGGATACCTCAAGGCTTTTGCGGAGAAGCAAGGGATCCCTCATGTGCCCTACCTAGACCTCCACCAGGTCAGGAAACATCTGAAGGGATTTCTGGAGGGGGAGGAATGAGACCTGTGGCTTTCCTGTTTGATCTGGGCTCAACTGTCTTTCCCTATAGGGAGAGTGAGGCAAGGCTTTTCCTGAGGAGGTTCTTTATGGGGGTGAGGACGAGGACCTGCCAAGCAGGCTCAGGAGATTCTTCAGGTCCACCGGGATAGAACCGGAGGATGAAGAGATCTGGATTGAGGAGCATCGGAAGGCTTTCGTGAGAAGCGTTGAGATCCCACCCAGCAAGATAGAGTTCCTGAAATCCCTCTCAGAGAAGTTCCCGCTGGGGGTTGTGACGAACTACCCGGACGAAGAGACCATTCTCACCCTTCTAAAGATGAACTCCCTTGAAGAAGCAATAAGTGCAGTGGCCGTCTCGGGAGCCCTGGGGTACAGGAAACCACACAGGAGGCCCTTCCTTCACGCCCTCTGGGAGATGGAGGTGAAGCCCTCCCGGGAAGTGGTGATGGTGGGAGACCGCTGGCTGGAAGACGTGGAGGGGGCGAGGGCGACAGGACTTACCGGAGTACTCACCGTTGAATGGGCTGAAGGGGAGAAGCAGCCTCCAAAGGATCCCACCGTGCCCATCATATACAGGCTGGAAGACGCCTTGAGGGTTGTGAGAAGGCTTAAGTAAAAAAACTATCTACACCATATATGCCAGTCAAGAGGTGAGACCTTGAAAATATACGTTCAGCTTCCAATTGGATACTCCTCCGGCCTCGTTGAGGTGGAGACGGAGCCTGAGCACACCCTCGCAGAGGTGAAAAGGGAGGTTTGCGCCGCCGAAGGCATACCCCCCAACAATATGGCTCTGATGTACGGCGGGGAGGTGCTGAAAGAGCATAAAACCTTGAAGGCCCTAGGGATAGAGGATGGCGCCACCCTGGCTCTTATGCCCCTAGACATCATAGGGGGATAGGGTAGTTTGGTGGACGAAGAGCTCCTTCTGGAGGAGAGGGAGTACATTCTGAAGAACTTCCCTCGGGTGACCTCCTCAAGCCCCACTCTCTACGAGGTGAGTCTCAGGGCGGAGGGAGGAAGGGTCCAGGAGCTGGCTGAAGAGGGTGTATGGCCCTTCACCCAGTACGTGAAGTGGCACAGAGCGAAGATAGAGGTGGGATACCTTTATCCCTTCAGACCTCCAGCCGTCACATGGCTCACTGACATAGACCACCCCAACATAATCCCGGGAAGGAGGGGAAAGGTCTGCCTCTCCATTCTCGGAAAGGGCTGGAGACCCTCCTACAGGTTATCTGCAGTAATCAACGGGCTCTACTTTCTCCTTCAGGACCCCAACCCCTACTCCGCCTACCCCAACAAAAGGTGCAAAAAGGCGGCCATGGTGCTCTACATGTACGGCTTTCCCCTCCACAGACCTCCCACGGGAAGGTGGGTCAAATGCCCGGGGTGCTCAAACGACGTACTGATCATAGGAAATGAGGGCAGGTGCTTACGATGCGGAAAGAGGATAGTTCTTTAGACCCCGAGGAGTTCTGGAGCCGCCAGGACAGACTATGGCCTGGTCTCAGGGGAAAGGCTGCCGGGCTCAAGCTAACCGTGGTGGGGGTGGGGGCCACAGGCAGCTACGCCGCTCTCTTCGCCGCCCAGATGGGCTTTCGGAGGATCACCCTTGTAGACCCCGACAGAGTTGAAATGAGTAATTTGAATAGAACCCCTTACACGCTGGACCACATTGGGATGAGAAAGGTTGACGCCTTAGCAGAGATCCTGCGGGAGAAGGTCCCCGGGGTGCATGTGAGAACCTTGAAAAGAGCTGTGGAGACCCTCAGATGGGAGAGCGTTGAGGCTGATCTCATACTCTCTTGTCTGGACGTTGTGGATGCCAGATTCTATCTCGCCTCCCGGGCCTACAGAGCTGATGCACCCCTCTTTGACGTTGGAACCGAAGGAGAGAGGATTCGGGTGCAAGCATCCATTCCCCCTGGGCCCTGTCTTGCGTGCACCGTTCCCGAAGAGCTCTACGGGGAGGTGGTGGGGCTTAAGGACTCCTGTACCGCCCCCGGGGAGGAGCACGCTCCCTCTGGCCCCTTGGTCCCCCCAAAGTTTATAAACCTTAACTGCAATTTGAATATGTTGGAAGGTGTGGCAGGATGGCCAGCAAGCTCCAGTGGATCAAAAGGCTCCGCTTCGCAGGAGACGGAGCCCTCTTTGCGATCCTCCTGCTCTTCATATATATCTTCCTCCGTGCCTACTTCAGCGACTACACCGCCGAGATCGACATAAATCAATACGGCGAGGCCCGGGTGGAGCTCATCATCCTGCTGGGAGTTATCCTTCCCCTGGCCGCCTTGACCCTGGCCTACTCATACCTTGACCTGGTGACAACATGGAAGGCACGCCAGTGGGTGGTCTCCACCGATTACTCACTTCTTGAAGGTTGGAGGAGGAAGCTCAAAGGCGGACCGGTAGAGCTCAAGTGCACAAGCTGCGGGCGCACCTTCCCCTTCGATCCCCTCTCGGCCCCCAGCAGATATGTGAAACTGGTTTGTCCCAGCTGCGGAAAGAGCGGCGTGGTAGACGTTCTCAGCCTGAAAGGGAGGGAGGGGGAGAGCGACATAAAGGTGAGGGTCATCAAGGACATCTGGGACAGGGGGGAGTGATATAGAGCGCGTCCTGGGCGGAGAGAGGGAATACCTTCCAGCGGACACTGTTTTTCTGATAGTCAGCGAGAGAATGCTCAATAGGATGAGGGAAATCGCCGCCTCCTCCTCTCAAGAGGTTATAGGGCTACTTCTGGGGGGTGCCGAGCTCAACACCGTGAGGATTGTGGGGCATTACACAGGACCCCAGTATCGGATGAAAACCCGCGTGAGATTGAGCACTAGAGCGGTTGCTTGGGCGGCTAAGGAGCTTATAAAGGAGGGGGCCAGAAACTCCCTTGTGGGGTGGTACCACTCCCACCCGGGCTTTGGAGTCTTTCTCTCACCCCGGGATATAAAAACCCACAGCACCTTCGCAGAAGCCTTCCCCCTCTCCATCGCCCTGGTCATAGACCCAGTGAGGGGAGAGGAGGGCTTCTTCACAGCCCCGGCAGGGGTCCCCCTCAAAATCCCCCCAGAAAACATGCTTCTCAAGAGGGAATGGGAAAGGAAGGAGGAGTTCGAGAGGGCATTAAAGGAGCTGAAAGAGAGGGCTCTTGAGAGCCTCGGCCCCTTCATGCTCTGCCCCCTGTGCCACACCCCCATGATACCCTTGGAGAGGCTGGGGGGGGAGGGTGCTGGGGAGGAAGGGAGAAGAGAAGGGGGCCTCGTCGTATACGAGAAGGAGAACTTTCTCTGTCTTAAGTGCAACAGAAGGTTTTCTGGGGCTGCCCTCCCCCTCTGTCCAGTCTGTGACTCCCTCATGGAGCTCGACGTGGAGAAGGGTAGTTTCTTCTGCAACGAGTGCCAGATGCACCACTACCCAATAAAGGGCATAAAAAGGGTAGTCCAGATAAGAATGAAGAGAAAAGAAGAGGAGAGCGCAGAGAAAAGCATTCTGAAACGCCTTGAGTGATCAGTGCTCCTTCGCCCAGCTGTAGGAGCGCCTCTTGCTTTTCGCACCATAGCCGCAGGAAGAACACCTCTTCTTTCTCACGTGATATGAGTGATTGCCACACCTGCGGCATCTTATGTGAACGCGCTTGTTCCTCTTTCCCTTAGACGGTGTCCCTTTGCTCATCTCCATCACCCACCCTTCACGGTGAGATGTATATCACGTTGTCACCCCTCACCACCGCCAGGTCGGCCCTGCGGAGGAGGGTGTCATATCTATACTCCTCAACCTCTTTGAGGACAAGGTTCATGTGCGGGTCAAACCCATCCAGCACCCCTCGATATTGCCTCCCCCCTTTAAGCTCTACTATCACCCTACTTCCCAAGGAGCTGTTGAGCATGTTTATGGGTTTTATCGCCATTTGAACCAGCCCGGGGGCTGCTTAAAGTCTTTCCTTACTTAAACTTTGCTCCCTAAAGGGTGCAGAGGGCATCACAGAGGGGGCTCTGCGGCCGCTCTTCCTGGGCGGCATTGGAGCCCACTACCACACCTCGCGATGCACCCTCTTGGGCATGTACTCGTCATCTGTGTGGGGGTCCTTCTCCTCCCCTGGATGACCAAGGGCGATTATTGAAAGCACCCTGAAGCCCTCAGGTATCTTAAGGAGTCTCCTCACATATTCCTCGCTGGGCTCACCATCCTCCCTCACCCTCCCCCTAATCTGTATCCAGAAGGCGCCAAGCCCTAGGGCCTCCGCAATGAGAAGAAGGTAGGTGGATGCCACTGAGAGGTCCTCTATCCACACCCCGCTCTCCCTCTCTCTCGCCACTACAACTATGGCCGCCGAGGCCCCCTCAAGCCCCCGGGCACCCCCACCCCTCTTCGCCCGACTCAAGGCCACAAGCGTCTTCCTGTTCCTAACAACTACGAAGTGCCAGGGCCTTCTACCTCTGGACGAAGGGGCGAAAAAGGTATACTTGAGCAGCCTCTCGAGCAGATACTCCTCCACTTCCTTAGCCTCAAAAACCCTTATACTCCTTCTTCTCCTTAAAACCTCGAAGAAATCCATCACAATACCTCCTCTTTCGCTCCCCCCGGGGGGAAAGACTAATTTAGATGAGGATGAATCTTCCCCTGTGGAGTATATAGAGCACCCCTTAATAAAACCGAATGCAATAGAAGCCAGGGCCTTTCAGGTTAGCACCAACAAAACCCTTGGTAGAGCAGCACGCTGATACATTGAAGAAGTTCCTTCTCGCCTCACCGGTGGTCACCTTCACCGGGGAGGTCCCCCCGGCGGAGCGGGAGAGGAAATACCGAGACGCAGCTGTGATAGTCTCCACGCCCCAGGTGATATACAACGACCTTCTCGCGGGACGGTTCAACCTTCAACGAGTGAACCTCATCGTCTTTGACGAGGCGCACCGTGCCGTGGGGAACTACGCCTACGTCCCCATAGCCAGGAGATACCTTCTTGAGAGGCCAGAGGCCCTATCTATGGGGCTCACGGCCTCCCCCGGGTGGGATGAAAAGAAAATTATAGAGGTCTGCACGAACCTGGGTATAGACCACGTGGAGATAAGGACCCGTAACGACCCGGATGTGAAACCCTACATCCAGGATCTCGAGCTCACCTGGGTGAAGGTGGACGTCCCCGAGGCCCTCCGGGTGGTGAAGAACACCCTGGAGGAACTCATGAGGTCTTACTGCATGAAGATGGCCCAGATGGGGCTCATATACAACCCCAAGAGGACCTCCACCAAGGAGCTCGTTGAGGTGGGAAAGCGCATAAGGAGGATGATGGCTCAGGGAGGGAAAAAACACCCACCCCACCTCTATCACGCCGCTAGCCTCCACGCACAGGCACTCAAAATCTCCCACGCCCTTGAGCTGGCAGAGACCCAGGGCCCGGGGGCTCTCTTCCGCTATTTAGACCGCCTGGTGGAGGAGGCTTACTCCCCCTCAGCTTCCAAAGCCGCCAAAGCCATCGTCAAGAACGAGCTCTTCAGGAGGGCCTACAACCTTGCGGAAGCCATAAAGGATATGGACCATCCGAAAGTGCAGGCCGCCATAAATGTCGTGAGAGAGCAGATAGAAAAGAAACCAGACTCCCGCATAATACTCTTCTCCCAGTACAGGGACACCGCCTCCCTTCTTTACGAGAGACTTTCCTCCCTCGAAGAAGAGAGGATAAGGCCCGTGAGGTTCGTGGGGCAGGCCTCAAGGAGGGGTGACAAAGGGCTGAAGCAGAGGGAGCAGAAGGAGATCGTGGAGAGGTTCCGGGAGGGTTACTACAACGTCCTTATAGCTACCTCGGTGGCGGAGGAGGGGCTCGACATACCCTCCACGGACCTGGTCATATTCTACGAGCCAGTCCCATCAGAGATAAGGACAATCCAGAGGAGAGGGCGCACCGGGAGAACGAGGATGGGCAGGGTGGTGATACTGATCACCAGGGAGACGAGGGATGTAGCCTATTTCTTCTCTTCCATAAAAAAGGAGAAAAGAATGGAGGCGCACCTGAAGAGGCTTAAAGAGGCCTTGAAGCAGACCACCCTCCTTGAAGATTACACTACTACGGCGGGCGACCTCTTTCTTAAATCTCAGCAGGAGAAGACCTCAGGTGAGGGGGAGGGGGGAGGTGAGGAAGGTGTCCCCTCGGCTTTTGAAGGGAAAGAGATGGTAGAGGGAGCGGGAAAGGTGGACACGCCCGGGGGAGAGCAGCTCACTCTTGTCGATTTTGTGGGGGACTCCAAGAAAAGTATGACCTCCCCGCCTCCGGAGGAGGAGCGCGTGAAGGGGAGGTGGGAGAAGGGGGGAGGACCGTCTCCTATAACTTCCGCCACGGACCAGAAGGGGAAAAAAGAGGGGGGAGGCCCTGGGGGAGAGGAGGGAGAGGTGGAGAGTCTGGTGATTTGGGTTGACCACAGGGAGCTCTCCTCCCCTGTTGCAGAACACCTGCGAAAGCTCGGAACATCCCCCGTACCCACAACGCTCCCCGAAGGCGACTATCTACTTTCGGAAGAGGTGGTAGTTGAGAGGAAAAGTGCGGCGGATTTCGTCAGCTCTCTTCTGGACGGGAGGCTCTTTACCCAGTTGAAAGAGCTCAGGAGGAGCTAGAGGGAGACCTAGAGGTGGCGATGAGAGGGGTGAAAGATGAGGCTCTCTGGGGGGCCCTTTCCTCCATCGTGGTGGACCTGGGTGTGGCGGTTGTAAGGACCTTAAGCCCCCGGGAGACCGCCCTGTTTCTGGCCGCCACCTTGAAGAGAATGAGCAAAAAGAAGGGGGGACCGCCCCCGCTTAGGAGGAAGAGAGGGGGTATGACTGTGGAGGAACAGAAAAGATTCGTTCTAGAGGGGCTTCCCCATATATCCTCATCCACCGCCCAGAGGCTGCTTGACGAGTTTGGCACCCTTAAGGGGGTCTTCTCAGCATCACTGGAAGATTTGAAGAGGGTGAAAGGAATAGGTGATAAGAAAGCCCGGGACCTCTACCGCCTCATGAACTCCTGAAAAGATGAGGTTACCTCACGAAAAGCCTGTACTTCTCCTTCGTGTTTTCCAGTTCCTGTATGATTCTCTTGACAATCAGCCTCTCGGGATGGCGGAGGGTGGGGACCCTCTCGCACAGGTCAGAGAAGGATGCAAAGGGGCTCTTCTTCCGCTCTTCAAGAATGGCCCACATGGTCTTCTTTCCCAACCCCGGGAGAAGCTCAAGAGAGTGGAGGCGAGTCGTTATGGGCTGGGCGGTGTTGAAGAACTCCACGAACTTCTCCTCCCCCCTCCTGACGATCTCCTCAAGTATGTAGGGTAGCTCCTCCTTGGCCGCGTGGGTCAGCTCATCGTAGGAGACCCTCCTCTTCACAGCCCTGACCTTGTCCCTCTTCTCCTTCTCCTTGCCCACATATATCCTCTCGCCGATGGTGAAATCGGCGTCCTCCAGAGGTGCTATCTCCAGGATTTTGAACTCGCTCTCGCCTATGGCGTAGACTACCGGCTCTCTGTGGAACTTCTTCATTGCTACAGGTAAAGAAGTATATTTCATTCCCTATATTTATCTATAACTGTAAGAATCTCCTTGAGCTCCTCTGTCGAGAGCTCAAACCTCTCCTTTGCAAAAACGGGCCTGAGCTCCGCCTCGTCCCGGGGCATTAGCTCCGCTATCTTGTAAGCATGAATAGGGTTTATTCTCTCGAACTTGAGGAGCTCGGAGATGAGCTTCCCTGCCGGCTCCGACCCCAGCCTTTTGATCTTCTCAACGTGTTCCAAGGTGGCGCGGACCTCGAAGGTCTCCTCCTCCCCCTTTTCACGGCTCTCCTCCACAACCTTCCTCAGAATCTCAGCAACCTCTGCTGGCGTCAGATAACTGTCATCATCGCTCAAAACCAACACCTCCCGCATCTACACAGTGAAGGTATCCTCAGGTCCTTTATAAAACCTTTCAGTTAAATGTCACTGCCTGGGAACCTTTTTGAGGTGCTCAGGCCTCGCTATGAGCGTTTTATAGGTGTTCTTGCCTACCCTCACTTTCACAAGATAGGCCCTTCCCCTCTTTCCCACAACCTCTCCTATAAGTCCATGGTATCTGGGATGGGGCATCCCCTTATGTGATGAGGGCTCAAGCACTATAGCCGCCTTCTCCCCGATCTCAAAGGTCTTAAGAAACTCCGTAATGGGCGGCATGCCCCTTCTCCGGGGCGATTTCTTGAGTGTCCGGCGTGTCCTTACCCGGAACCCCTTTGATCTCTTCACCATCCTTCATCCCTCCTTGGGGCTCTCCTCCGCCACGTCCAGCACATCAAGCTGAAGCACCTCCAGCGGGACTCCCAGCTCGGATGAGAGAGAGGGTGTCGTGCCGCCGCCATCCCCGTGAACCAGCTCTTTTATATATAGACCCCCTTCCGCCACGAAGGTTATCGTGGCTTCGGACCCTTCCAGCTCCTCCAGAGCCGCTTTGTACACCCTCCTCACCCGCACCCGGTCAGCCCGCCTGTGCCTCACTCTCTCTGGCGTGCGCTGCCGTATGGGCGAGGAGGGCAGAAGGGACAATACCTTTTTAAGTTTTTCTTCATCAAGCTCCCCTCCTAGGGACCTTATCCTCACCCGATAGGTCTTATGTCCCCTCACCTCTTTGAACCTCCTGACATCCTCCCGACAGGCGTATTGAAGTTCCTCAACCTCCACCACACCCTCCGCCCTACGGTTGATTTCCTTCTCAAGAGCCCTCAGGTCTAGGTTTCTTCTCAAGGGGGAGGAGAGCTCCATCACGAAGGGCCTTCCCCTCCCCAGCATGAGCGCATCTACATCTTCCCTCCCCATGCCGTGTAGCTTGTAATTGGTCGCCTGGGATGCCTCCTTCATCACCTCCCCAATAATCTCCTCAACGGACGTGGGGTACTGCTTTCCCGTGTAGTTACACTTCTCACATCCCCTCCCCCCACACTCTCTATGGGGCCAACGGGTCTGCGGTATGCCCCTTTCAAGCTTGCGGTACCTCCCCTTTATGAAAAGGGGGGATATAACCCTCTCCACCCCGAAGAGCTCCACATCCAGTATAAAGACCACCTCCGGCCTCTCTCTGCTGAACTCCTTACCCGTAATCTCAGAGAACATCCTGCCCACCTCTCTGTTGATCTCCCGCCCTATGGGCTCAGGAGCCTCCAGAGAGTACTTCCTCCAAAGCGCCTCCTCCCTCTCTTTAAGGTCCTCCGCCACTCGTGTGCCTATCTGAAACGTACTGAACTCAACCCCTTCGGCGCTTTTGGCCACCAGATTCACCAGATCCTCAAGCCTTCCCATAAGCCCACCGCAGAGAGGACACAACCCCTCGCCACTCTCCTCCTGGTAGTGATGGCTTCGAGGCAGGCGCCTTAGAACTTCCATGGCTTTCTGCTTCAACTCCCCCTTTAAGGCATCCGATTCTAGGGCCTCCTCAACAAGGAGGACTAAGGCTACCTCAAGGGCCTCTCCCCTCTCCTCGTTGGTGAGACCTGTCCCATGAGCATAATGTACATGTGCCTCCAAGCTGGGGAGTTCTCAAAGTGCTCGTCTGGACGGTCACCCTCCCTCGCTAGAAGATAGGCTACAGCTGCCCCCCAAGGAATAAGAACAACTCCAAGGTAGAGCGCTTCCAGGGGAAATATCCCCTCCCAGGTGTAGAGGAGGGTGAATAAAGAGGGGAGAAGGAAGAAGGGCAGGGAGAGGGTGATGGCCCTCTTCTTCCCATAGACCACAGGTAGGGTCCTCACCCCGTAGAGTCTGTCCCCCTCTACATCGGTTAAATCCTTAGTGGTCGTGGACCCTACCAGATAGAGGGCCATGACAGAGCCTATTGCCCAGGGGACCGGGTCAGTGACATCTCCAAAAATAGACCAGGAGGCGACTATTCCCAGCAGTCCCCGGGGAATCGCTATCGATATGTTGGAAATCCATAGCCTTTTCTTTAGCCTGAAGGGGGGGACAGAGTAGAGGACCGTGAAGATTGCTATAAGCAGAACAAGGGAGAAGAATACCGCCCCCACCACCGCCGCCCTCCAGAAGGAGAAGAGGTAGAGTAAGAATGATATCCAGAGGGCCTCTTCCCGGGTATATATTCCAGAGGGCAGGGGCCGGTAGGGCTTATTCACCCTGTCTATCTCAAGGTCGTAGACCTGGTTTAAAGCGTTTGAAGCGGCATTGAGGAAAACCAGGGCCGAGACACCTGTCAGGAGGGGGTAAAGAACTGGTCTGGAGAGCTGTATGAAGGGGTAGCTCGCCGACACACTAGCCCCTTCAATGGACCCTTCGCTGGCAAGGGCCATTAAGGCTCCCGCTATCCCGCCGATAAGGGGGGGGAGCAGGGTGAAGGGCCTCACCAGATCTAGAAGGGCCCTAACCCTCACCGGGACGTACTCCGCCTTCTCCCAGGGGTCTTTGGGGTATATCTTTGGGCACATTGAACGCCCGATAGTTACCGGGATGATTTATTTATTTTCCCTTCTCATTCCCCTGCGATGCTAAGGGATTTCTACAGGGGTGTGGAGGTTCTCATCTGCCCCGGGGTCTACCACCCCGCCGAGGACACCTACCTTCTGGTGGATGGCGTGATGGACCACCTGCCCCCAGGGGAGGGGAGGAGCTTCCTTGAGGTGGGCTCAGGCACGGGGATGGTAACGGTAGCTGCCGCCTTACGGGGCTACAGTGTGCACTTCTGCGACCTCAATCCCCGGGCGGTGCTATGTACCCGGGAGAACCTGAGGAGAGCCGGCCTTGAGGGAGAGGAGATAGACCCGGAAGAGTTCTTTGAGGGAGAGGGGGGAGCCTATGATGTAATCGTCTTCAACCCCCCCTACCTCCCAGGGAGAGTGGAGGGGGAGGAGTGGGAGAGGCTGGCGCTTGAGGGAGGCGGCCCCCGGGGGAGGGGCGTCATAGAGAGGTTTTTAAGAGCCCTCCCGGGACAGATGGGGAGGAGCTCTGTGGCGCTTCTTATCCTCTCATCCCTGAACTCCCCTTCAGAAATCAAAGAGGTCCATCCCGAACTTTCTTTTGAAATTCTGAAGAATCTCACCATGGGCCTTGAGACCCTCTATCTCGTCGAGATCAGGGCGGTGGGGGAGCACTTCTCAACAATTCAACGATAGGGCATGTAAAAGGGCCCGGGGAGGTGGAAGGGATTTAATACCATTTCACATATCGGCACAGAGGATGACTTTATATCTTGTCAAACTGGGCGGTTCAAGGATAACCCTCCCCGGGGAGGAGAAGAGAGTGGACGGAACATCACTCCGGGACCTTTGCTGCCAGATAGGAAAATGGTGGGAGAAAGTGGAGGGGGACAGCCTTATAGTGGTCCACGGGGCCGGTAGCTTCGGCCATAAAGAGGCGAAGAGGATCGGCATAAGGGGAGGGGACAGGGAGGGGAGACCTATAGAAAAAAAGGACCTCCCAGGGATAGCGCTTATACACCGGGAGGTAAGGGAGCTTCACCTCCGGGTCCTGAAGGATCTTCACGAGGTTGGCGTTCCGGCCTACTCCCATCCCCCCTACCCCTTCGTCTCGTGGCAGGGTAGCCCAGGGGCGGGAAGGAGAGCCGACATTACCTCCCTCAAGCTCCTCCAGAGCGCCCGGTGGGGGCTGGTCCCCGTAACCTTCGGAGATGTGGTGGAGGACCCCTCTCTTCGTTACTCCGTCATATCGGGGGATCACCTGATATGCTTCAGCGCTATGGAGGGTTGTCGGGCGGGAGAGAGGGTGAAGGTTATCTTTGTTATGAGTGAGAGGGGGATAAGGGAGGGAGAGAGATATCTTCGAGAGATAAAACCCCGGGTGGCTAGGGAACTTCTGGGGAGGTTGGGGAGGGGGGTGTCATCGAGGGGGGAGGAGGATGTCACCGGGGGGATCTCCTTAAAGCTGAAAGTAGGTATAAAGCTGGCCGAGGCAGGGGTGGAGGTGGTGTATACCGACGGGAGAGAGGGCTCGCTCTACGAAGAGCTCAAAGGCAGGAGCAGCAGGGCCAGCAGAATCATTAAGGAGGTCAAAGGTGAGCGGTAATGAAGAGGAAAAAAAGAACAACCGGGGGAAACCTGCACGAGGAGAGAAAAGTTGACCACGTAAAGATCTGCTTGGAGGAGGATGTGGCGTCTTCTAAAAACTTCTGGGACGACGTCTATTTGGTCCACGAAGCCCTCCCAGAAGTGGACCCGGAGGATGTAGACCTCACTGTGGAGGTCTTCGGAAGGAAGCTCGCCGCCCCCATAATCATATCTGGTATGACGGGGGGATCGGAAAGCGTCACCAGAATCAACGAAAACATAGCCGCTGTGGCGGAGGAGCTGGGAATTGCCATGGGCGTTGGTTCCCAGAGGGCCGCCCTGCTCGACGCATCTTTGAGGGGCTCCTTCAAGGTGGTTAAGGAGCACTCCCCTCCCCTTGTCCTGGCCAACATAGGCGCCCCCCAGCTCGTGAAGCAGAATGACGGGGTGGTCTTCGGAGCCGAGGAGGCGATTGATGCCATGGAGATGGTGGGGGCCCACCTCATCGCCGTGCACCTGAACTTCCTCCAGGAGATGGTCCAGCCCGAGGGGGACCGCAAGACCGATGGGGTCTGGGAGGCCCTAAAAGGACTTTCCCAGGAGGTGCCAGTGGTGGCAAAGGAAACCGGCGCGGGGGTGTCCAGAAAAGCGGCCATCATGCTCAAGGAGGCGGGGGTGAAGGGGATAGATGTGGGGGGCCTTTCGGGCACAACGTTCTCAGCAGTTGAGTATTACAGGGCCCTTCAGGCCTCCGACAGCTTGAAGGCGGCCTTGGCGAGGACCTTCTGGGACTGGGGCATACCCACGCCGGTCTCTCTCCTCAGAGCCTCTGTAGGGCTCCCCCTCATCGCCACAGGGGGGTTGAGGGATGGACTGGACGTAGCCAGAGCACTCTCTCTGGGAGCAGCTCTGGGGGGCTTCGCCCGGGGGGTGCTCAAAGATGCTGTGGAGTCCAAAGAGGCGCTGATGGTGAGACTCCAGACGATTATAGAGGAGCTCAAAGTGGCACTTGCCCTTCAGGGCATAAAGAGGGCACGGGATGCTCGGGAAAGACCCGGCATTCTTCTCGGACAAACCGCTGAGATAGCGAAGGAGAGCTCATCCACTGCTTCACTCTTGTGCACGATGACATAATGGACCAGGACTCCCTGAGGAGGGGGGTCCCCACAGTGCACACCCTCTGGGGAGTGAACACCGCCATAAACGCTGGGGATGCCCTTTTCGCACTAGCGTTCGAGCAGCTCCCCAGACTTGACATCCCCGGGGAGCGCTTGAAAAGGGTCCTCAGGCTTATAGCAGGATCTGTGAGGAAGGTGGCCGAGGGCCAGCAAATGGACCTCAACTTTGAGTCCTCAGAGGATGTGGACTTCGACTCCTACCTCAGAATGGTGGAGCTGAAGACCGCTTACCTCTTCATGGCATCCTTCGTGGGAGGCGCAATAGCCGCCGGCGCGGATGAGGATGGAGAGAGGAGGGCTAGGGAGTTCTCCCGCTCCTTGGGGGTGGCCTTCCAGATACAGGACGACCTCCTGGACATACTGGCCGACGAGAAGATGCTCGGGAAGGACCACTACTCCGACATAAGGCAGGGAAAGAGGTCCCTTCCCATAATAAAAGCTCTTGAAATGCTCTCCCCTGAAGATGCAAGGTGGCTCAAAGACCTCCTGAGTAGGGAGGAGAAAGAGGAAGCAGACGTTAAGAGGGGCGCCGAGATGATCGTAGAATGCGGAGCGGTGGAGAAGTGCAGAAAGCTGATGCTTGAGCACTACGCCGTAGCGGAGGAACTCATAGAGAGCTTCCCCAACCCCCCCGCTAGGAAACACATAAGGGAGCTCGTTGACTTCCTGAGGGTAAGAGAGCTCTAAGATAGGGGTATGTACCCTTAAGGAGACCTCATTCATCATCCAAACGTTGGGCTCTCACGTGATTGAATGCCACTCAAAAGAGAAGCAGACCCTCTAGTTCTCCTTGTAACGATCCGCTTTAAGGGAATCCCTTCCCCCGCCACTTCTCTCTCGTCACGGAAAATCCCTGCGGGCCCCATCACCGGAGCGGGGGGGAAGCCTCCCGGGGGGGTGCGGAGGAGGTCTGGGGAAATAAAGGCCCCCTCCCACCGGGGGAGGCCTCTTCCGAGAGGGTTCCAGAGGCTGCGGGGGCTCCCTTCTACGCGCTCTTATCCTTCTCATATAGAAATAGAGTATTGCTACGATGACTATGAGCAGCACAAACATAGTGGAGACGGTGTTCTGAAATCCAGCGGTGGTCTGTTGGATGAGGGGGGTGGACTCCTCTCCAGTCTCCACCACCCGGGTGGAGACGAAGCTGCTCTCAAGATGCCAGAGCCCTGCACGTCTGCCTCCAATGCCCAGGCCCCACCGGTTGCCGTAGAAGTGCCTCTCCCCGATTGTCCGTCTAGACCTCAGAGAGGAATAGATGGCATAGGCCCCGCCGGGGGTCATGTTGCATAAGGGGCGCAGGGCGTCCCGGAAGGTCACCACGCCCTCGCCTTTTGAAGGCACAGTGGGCTCTTCGCTTAAAGTAGAGGATAGAGGTGGCGGCCCCTGCCAAGGGGTGTAGCGGTAGAAGCCCCGTACCAGCTTGAGTTCCGTCTCCCTGACAAAGAATAGCCTGCTTCTTAAGGTCAGATTCCCCCCGAGATACCTCCCAGGCAGGGTCACATCGAGGCTCAGCTTGATCATCCTCTGGCTTGTGGTAAAGGGGGCCGTACCCTCATAGCTCACCTCTTCGACCCTTCTTGTGCCCTCCCTGCCCACCACCACCTTGAACCGGGGTACGCTCTCCTGCCCCGGCATCAGATCCCCAACCCT
>NJDV01000075.1 GCA_002254765.1 Thermoplasmatales archaeon ex4484_36
TATACCACGAGGCGGAGGACGAGGTGTCCATACACGACCTGCCCTCCCTTGAGAAGAAGGAGAGGGGTGAGGAGGGCCTTGGGTGGGTTTCAGCTGCAGGACCAGTATTTGACGAGGCCGCCCCCGGGCCCTACTTCGGCGAGGCCATGGAGCTTGAGTCCGTGGAGGTGGACGAGGAGAGCGGTGTGGTGGATTGGAGTGAGGTGAAAGAGGAGGAGATAGAGGAGAAGCTGAAACCCGAGGACCTGCTACCTGAGGGGGTCTCCGCTGACGAGATCGAGGTGGAGGTGCCAGAGGAGCCTCCCATCTCACCCCCACCCCAGGTCCCCGAGCCCCCCTCTCCTCCACCGCCGCCACCGCTGACCAAGGCCAAGGATGATGAGAGTGAGGAGTAGAGGAGATGGCCCTGCTCGGCTACGCCCTTCACCCCGGTGGAGAGATCTTTCAGGCAAGGGGTTACGGAGATGCTGGAATATCCACGGGGCCCCTCACCCCTGTCGTGGGTTGGGGAAGTGAGGTCTCTGTACTCACCATGCCGGCCATGCTGGGCAGGGTGCTTCTTTTCACCTCCCCTCTGGTGGGGAGTGTGGGGTACACGCCCCTCACCGAGCAGTCGGACCGACTCACCCCGGCAGGAGTAGTGGCGAGGGAGATCCTCGACTACCCCTCCTATGTAAAGTTCTTCAAGCCCCTTTTCTACCTCCTGAAGCACGAGGGGAAAAGGGCTGTGACCTCTCTGGATGTGGAGCTCGTTCTTGGGTGGGGTGTGGGAAGGAGGGTGGCTGTTATAGCTGCCCACGACAGCCAGAGGGGGGAGAGGTACCTGAAGAGAGCCATGAAAATCCTGGAGGGAGGAGGTGAGCTTCCCTGGAGCGGTGAGCTGAGTGTTCCAAAGCCCATTAGCAGACCCGCGGAGGGCCTGAGATTAGCACTTCTGGACCTGGGAAGGAACCTCTCCTTGGAGAGGACCCTGTCCTCACTGGGACAGCTTGATATCTACCCCCCCTCAGCGATCCCTCCGCTTCAGTACGATATTCTCGTTATAAGCAGCGGCCCCGGGGAGCCGGTGGACGGGCGGGTAGAGGGTTATGTCAGGGCCGCCCTTGATAAGTGGCTTGGCTCCCGCCCCGTAGTGGCGGTGGGTCACGGGGCCCTGGCGCTGTTTAAGTGCATAGGTGTTGGTCTTGAGTGGAAAGAGGAGAGGGGCGTTGTGGAGATCCTGAGACCCTTTGGGGGGGGTTTCAGGGGGGAGGCAGTAATACTGCACAGCTTAAGGCCCCTCCCCGACGGCTGGGAAGTGGTGCTTCAGGGGGAAGGGGTAGGGGGAAGAGAGGATATCGCCTGGGTGAGCGGGGAGGAGAGGGTGGGCTGCTTGATAACGGAGGACACCGGTGAGGGCATCCTTCCCATCCTTGAAGCTCTGGAGGTGCTGCGGTGAGGGACATCACACTCCTTGAGTGCAAGGATGCCCTGAAGCGGGCGTGGAAGGAGATTGAAGGCACATCCCTCTACCTTGAGACTAAAGACCTTCTGAACGGCGATGTGTCCTTCCCTCAGCAGGAGCCTGCAGAGGACTTAGAGAGCGTCTGGGAGGAGGAGTTTCAGGAGAAGATCCCCGAGAGATTCCTTGAGAAGCGTTCAGCTCTCGGGAGCGCCCCCCCCGGGGAGATGCTCTATGTATCTTTCGTTGAGGTGGGTGAGGCGGGGAGTAGATGGCTCTTAACAGCAGAGATGCTGGACGTTTTTGAGATGGGGGGGAAAGTGGGGGTGTGGAGCGGAGAGAACCTTGCGGTGACGCCGCCCTTCACCTTGAGGCCTCAGGAGGGGAGAGTGATGGCGGAGCTCTCCACCATTATTCCCACAGTCCTTGGGCTCCCCGAGGGAGTCTATGGGGTGCTCTACGGTCTTAAGAGATACGGAAGGGTCCTGAGGCTTCACCAGGTGGCCCAGGGCCACCCACCCCTATTTAAAGGCCTCGCTGAGGTCTTCTCCCTTGAGTGGGAGAAGAGAATCCTTCCACACCTCTCAGGATACCTGGGTTCTTTCTCCTCCGATGGTGCGGCTGCCTCTCTCAACATGGAGGGTCTCCTTGCGATGCAGCTCCTCCCGGAGTACCTTAAGGAAGGGGAGAGATTAGAGAATCTAGAGGAGGAAGCTGTGTGGGAGGGCATGGGGTCAGGGCCGCTCAAGATGAGGGTAGCGTATGTAATGGAGGCACTGAGGCGATCCCTCCCCCTTCCTAAGATATTCCATCTGAGCCGCTTTGACCCACTCTACGTACAGAAGCTCTGGAAAATCGTAAAACTCATGAAGAAGATCAAGGAGGAGGCATCCGGGGGCTTTGTATTCACCACCGCCCAGGTGGGTTTACTGAAGAAGGCCACCCGCTTCTCCATACCCCTCACGGTGCTTCACGAGTGGACTGGGATGGAAGTTGAGGAGCTCTCCCAGGAGATGAGGAGGTTCTCCATAGGTTACAGGCTGAACCTTCCCCATGAGGTAAACCCCCTCCTGCCCTCCATCTTCAGGACGGCCCTTCTGAGGGGCGAGGGGAGGCATGCAGCCCTCAGGTTGGACCCAGAGGGGAGGCTCCTTCCCGTGCCGATGAAGGCCCTTGAGGAGTACCGCTGGGAAGGGGAGAGGCTACTTAGGGAGGACGGGCTAGAGATTGTGGAGGCTGGGGGGGAGGGAGCCATCTTCTTCACCCCTTCTTTCGGGCTCAAGGAATACTTCCCCGCCCTTCGGGAAAGTTATTAATGGGGCATGCTTTTTTGATTGCGTGCAAAGGAAAAGGTTTTTTCTCGGGATAACGGGGGCCTCTGGGGTGATATACGGCCTGAGGCTCTTAGAAGAACTCAACAGGAGGGGTGGGGAGGTACACGTAGCGGTCTCCGCTGGGGGCTGGGACCTCCTCAGAAGGGAGGTGGGGGTGGGGAGGAAGAAGCTGGAGGAGCTCTCGGCTAGCCTCCACGACTCCTCCGAGATGGACACGCCCCTATCCTCCGGGAGCTTCAAACTCGACGGTTCTGTTATAGCTCCCTGCACGGTCTCAACAGCATCGAAGATCGCCTGCGGGGTCCAAGACAACCTCATCACCCGGGCAGCCTCTGTGGCCCTCAAAGAGCGTTGGCCCCTTCTGCTTCTGATCAGGGAGACCCCCCTCCCAGCCCCCGTTCTCAGGTCACTGACATACCTTTCCGAGATCGGCGTCACCATCATGCCTGCCTCCCCAGCATTCTACCTCTCCCCCCGGGGTGTAGATGACCTCGTTGACTTTATTGTCAGAAGGATTCTGGCACACTTGGGATATGAGGATTCCGCTGAGCCCTACAGGCCCCCGGAGGAGACCTCTAAGAAGTTGGGTTGAACTGGAGACGGTGGAAGGGGAAAACATCCGTCAACCTCCCCCGGGAAGGCTTTTATATTGCTTCGTCAAGCTTTAAACCATGCTTCTTCAAACCTTTCTTCATCTCCCCGGGGTGGGGGAGATCAGGGAGAGGAGGATATGGATGGAGGGGGTAGAGAGCTGGGATGATTATCTCGCCTCCCCCCCTCCCCGGGGGGTGGGGGAGAGGCTGAAGAAGAGGCATGACAGAATGTTGATTGAGCTTAAGGGGGCCCTTGGGAGGGGGCAGTGGCACAGGTTCTCCACCCTTCTCCCCCACTCCCACCGCTGGAGGCTCTTTGACCCCCTGGGGGAGAGAGCGGCGTACCTGGATATTGAAAGCGACACTACCCCGGGGTTCTCCCCCCTCTACCTCATCTCGACCTGATGCACACGGCAAGGAAGACAGGATTGAAAGGGGGTCTTAAAGCGGTGGAGAGGGCCCTGGGCATTGAGAGGGAGGTGGAGGTGGCGGATGTAAACGGTGAGGTGGCGGTTAGGCTCTGGAGGCTCTGGGAGAGGGAGCGCTCCCGGGGTGCCCTCAAACTGCTCCTTAAGTATAACAAGGAGGACGTGAAGAACCTGGAGCCCCTTGCCAGGAGGCTCTACGAGGCGCTTAAGGCGAAGACCCTTTTCTGATCACTTCTTCCTCAGGAGATCGTGGGCGATCACTATTTTCTGGATTTCGCTTGTCCCCTCGTATATTTCCGTGACCTTGGCGTCCCGATAGAGCCTCTCAACCTTGCTACCTGTGAGATAGCCGTAGCCCCCGTGTAACTGCACATGTCCTTGAGAGTGGCTGCATGGTGCACCAGCAGCCTTGAAGCGTCAATCCTTGTGGATGCCTCCGCCAGCATCCACTGTGTCGCCTGGAACTTCCTCAGGGGCTTGCCAAACTGGATTCTCTCATTGACGTATTTGATGGATTCATCTAGGGCGGCCTGGGCAATTCCCACGGCCTGTGCACCTATGCCTATGCGACCCCCATCCAGTATTGCAAGTCCCATCTGAAAGCCCTCCCCTTCGGAAGCTAGGATGTTCTCCTCCGGTACCTCTACGTTGTCAAAGACCAGCTCGGCGGTGGTAGAGGCCCTCATGCCCATTTTGTCCTCAATTGTCCCGTAGGTGAACCCCTCGGTGCCCTTTTCCACAGCCAATATAAGCATCCCGTCACGGCCCTTCTTCGGGTCGGTTGTGGCGAAGACCAGGACAACATCTGCCTCGTTCCCGGCGGTTATGAAGACCTTGTTCCCGTTTAGGACATAGTGGTCCCCCTCCTTCACCGCCCGGGTCCTTACGGCGGAGGCGTCTGAGCCTGCCTGGGGTTCGGTTAAGGCGAAGGCCCCCAGCTTCCTTCCCGTTGCCAGGTCCTTCAGGTATTTCTCTTTCAGGCGCTCGCTCCCCCAGCGGTATATGGGGTAGGTGGCCACCGAGTTGTGGACAGCCATTAGGACCCCGGTGGACGAGCAGGCCTTTGATATCTCCTCTATGGCCACGACATAGTGGCGGTAGTCGAGCCCCATACCCCCCCACTCCTTGGGGATTATAACCCCCATAAGGCCTTCCCTAGCCATTTTTTTCAAGTTCTCACGGGCAAATATGCCTTCTCTATCGAGCCTCTCAGCCTCAGGGGCAATCTCCTTCTCTGCAAACTCCCTCACCCTGCGCCTGAAGCTCTCAAGTTCGTCGTCGTATATGAACACTGAAACACCTCCGGGGGGAATCAAACCTTAAACGGCGGGGTGGTTTTTATTTTTTTCCTTTTTCCTTCAGCTCCTCCCTAAAGGCGAGCTTTATGAGCGGAGGGGTGATAAGAGTGGTCACGGTGACGAAGACCATGGTGGCTGCCAGAAACCTCTGGGCCACCACCCCGGAGGGGTCTCCAAGGGCTCCTCCCTTTATAGCCAGCATAACGGCCACCAGGGCGATCTCCATTCTCGGGATGGAGCCCACGCCCATCTGGATTGACTTTCTCCAGCTGAAGCCTCCCACTCTAGCCCCAATGGCCCTTCCAGCCACCTTTCCCAGTATGGCTATGAGAAGGATGACGGCTGCGAGATAGAGTGCCGATGTCTGGGTGAAAACCTTCAGGTCGATGAGGCTCCCCACATGGACGAAAAAGATGGGTATCATGAAGCCGTAGCCCAGGGCCCTGACGTCCCGCAGGAGTGCCCTGGCTTCGGGGGTCTTCCGCAGAACGAGCCCGGCGAAGAAGGCCCCTTCAACCGCTGCCTCCACTGTGTACTGAGCAAACGCGGAGAAGATCATAACAAGTGCTATTGTGAAGGCGAGAATGGCCTTTGCGGTTTTCACCTTCTCGGCAGCCCTCACGTAGTGGTCGATGAACTTCCATCCAAGGATGAGTTCCACGAAGACCAGAAGGAAGATGTTGAAGATCAGAAAGAGTATAGACGAGAGGGAGGTAGCTCCCAGAGCTATTATGATGGCAATAATTCCCAGGAAGTCGTCCATGACGGAGGCGGAGAGGGAGGCCGTTCCTACGTCGGTGCTCAGGACCCCCAGGTCCATCATAGTTCTTGCGGTAACCCCTATGCTTGTGGCTGTGAGGAGGGCTCCGAGGACCATGCTCGCCTGGTGGCTGTACCCGAGGTGTACCCCGGCGAAGTATCCAAGGATGAAAGGCAACACCACCCCACCTACGGTTGATGTGGCCGCCACAAACCCCGTCTTCTTGATGGTCCTGACATCGGTCTCCAGGCCTGATAGGAAAAGAAGAAGGATTATTCCGAAATGCGCCATATACTCCACGGGGTAGCGGAACTCGGGTTTTGAGAAGACATCTCCCACCCCGGAGTAGAAGAGGTCCAGAAAGGAGGCCCCCAGAAAGACTCCGGCTATGATCTCCCCAAGGACTGCTGGGAGGCGATAGTGCTCAAAGACGGAGCCAAGCGTCTTGGCCAGTATAAGCGCCACACCGATGTAGAGGAGGACCAGAGTGTAGACGTCTACGCTCCCTATCATTTTTCTCCCTTCAACTGCTCTCTTTGTATCCTCTGGTCAGTGCTATAAGAATGGACTTGAGCGTTATCTCTCCTTTGAGTTTCCCCTCTCTGTCAACGACGGGGAGTCTCTCTATCGCATATCTGTGCATCTTTACCATGACATCTTTTAATGTCATGTCCTCCGAGGCCGTTATCACGGGGGTGGTCATTATGTCCCCCACCCTGGCATCGGCCCTCATGAAAACGTTCTTCGCTATCAGGTGAGTAGAGCTGTAGGCGTAGCTTAAGGTCTCTGGCGGAAGAAGAGCGCGGAGGGCATCTACCCTCTCCACGACCCCCACAACCTTCATATCCTTCTTGTTTGTGACAACCCAGATGTGGTTGTTGGAGCGCAACATGAAGATGGCATGGATGATTGTATCGTCCTCAGGAATCACTGGGATGTCCCACCCCAAACGGTCCATAAGCTCAGACACCTTTGTCTTGTAAAGTTTCTGGATAGCCTCCTTGAGCCTGTTCATGATTCATGGATTGGGAAGGCTCTATATACCTATTTCGTTCAAAGGGCCGGCTTAATATGCCCTTGGGCCTCCTTTTAGGGCGTAGAACCTCCACACCTCCTGGGGATTTCCGATTCTCTTTAAGATATCCATCTTCAGGCGA
>NJDV01000076.1 GCA_002254765.1 Thermoplasmatales archaeon ex4484_36
TCTAGGGGAACCACCCTCACCCCGTTCACTTTCCGGGTGGAATACACATACCCCACACCTCCCGACACCATCACGGTCATCATAGACGGCACCCCCCACTCCATGATTGAGGAGGATCCCGCTGATTACCAATATACCGACGGGAAATCCTACTACTACAGAACCACTCTCCCTGTGGGGCCGCACAATTACTCTTTCTACGCCCGCTCCGGTGAGAAGAACGCTTCCACCCCCGTGATCGAGGGGCGCCCTTGGGTCAACATAACCCTTGCCAGGCCCTACGCATCGCCACAGGAGGGGTATGTGACTAGCCGATACCACTTCACTGTGAGGTACGGCTCCTATTTCAACAGACCGCCGGATGAGATAAAGCTCCACCTGTCCGGTAGAACCTTTGACATGAGGGAGTCCAATCCTGACGACGAGAACTACGCCTCAGGGAACAAACAGTACTTCGCAGATGTGCCCGGATGGGAGGTAGGCCCGGGCCCATGGAACTGGTGGGTGGAAGTGCGAAGCGGCACAGATAGAGTGAGAACACCCGATATGACTATAGGGGGGCCATCAGGCACAGAGGGTACCCTTATGGGGGTGGTCTCCTCGGACCTGGGCGGGGAGGTGTCAGAGCTTGAGCTACGCATCCTTCCCCTGAACATCACGTACAATTTTGAAGGGGCACGCTACGCTGTTGACATCTATGAAGGAAAGAACTATACTGTGATTTTCTCCTCCCCCGGCCACTCCCCCATGGTTGTGGAGGGGGTGGACCTGGTGGGAGGAGAGGTTAAGTACATCAATGTGACCCTCACCCACGCCCCTCGTCCGGCTGCCGTAATGGGTTTTATTGCCTCTACCTCAGGTTACGTCCCGGAGGATGCCTGCGTTATCCTCTACCGGGGCACTGAGCCCTTGTCTACCCGACAGCAGGCCTGATATACGGCGAGGTCTATACGATAACGCTGTTTAAGGGTTGCGAGGACACCGGGGGCAACATCCTCCTCTGGCGGGACTTCACGGTGGAGGTTCGAGCGGAGGTGGAGAGGGGTGGTGGAATAGAGATAAAGCCGCCCCCAGGAAGTGAGGGGCTTGCGGTGGACGTGAGCTTTGAGATATCTTTCGGGATACACATCAACACATCTACCTTGAAGGTAACCTTAAAAGAGCTTTCGGGGGGCGTGGTACCGGTTGGACTTATGTATGCGTGGGGGGTTGATTGGGGGAGACATGGGGCTACCTGGGGGGTTCTCAAGGTCACCCCGAAGAGAACCCTGAACTACTCATCTGCCTACTCATTAGTGATATCTGGGGGCCTTCAGGACTATCTGGGAAGTCTACTCCTCGAAAGCGATATGGTATCCCTTTACACTACTATGTCGGAACCGGACACCGACGGGGACGGTGTTCCGGACAGCTCAGACGCTTTCCCCTATGACCCAACAGCGTGGAAGGACACTGACGGGGATGGGGTCCCCGATGGCAGAGATGCCTTTCCTGAGGACCCCGAGTATTCAAGCGACATAGATGGCGACGGGAAACCAGATGAGCTGGACCCTGATGCGGATGGCGACGGTATGCCCGATGCGTGGGAGAGGAGATATGGCCTTGACCCCACGCTGGATGACTCCGGCGCGGACCCCGACGGGGATGGATACACAAACATTGAGGAGTACATGGAGGGAACGGACCCGCTCTCAGAGTCCTCCAACCCCGGGGAGAGGGAGAAGAGGATTTTTGAGTCCTCTCTTCTCACGGCTGCTGTTATTCTTGTGGCGCTTCTGGTCACGTACCTTTTCTTCTCCAGGGGGGGAAGGGGTTTGAGGAGGGAGAGAAAAGAGCCTCCTCTGCCCTCTGAGGGCATTCTAGAGCTGGATGAGGAGCTGGAAGAATTCCTGGAGGAGTAGGGATGAGGCTCCTTCACCTCTTGATAGTTTTTCTCCTCCTCACAACGCTCCCCCTCTCCAGTGGCGAGACGGGGAAGGTGAGGGAGAAAGTTCCCAAGGAGTGGACCATCCTTGTTTACATGAACGGCGATAACTCTCTTGAGGCGGAGGCCGTGAATGACCTCAACGAGATGGAGCAGGTGGGTTCGGGGGAGAGGGTGAACATCGTCGTGCAGGTGGACCGCACTGCCGGCTACGACTCCCGGATGGACGACTGGACGGACACAAGAAGGTATTATATCCTCCCCGATGGAGGAGACCCCGAGCTGAACTCTCTGCGGATGGATGGTGGTTTGGGAGAGCTTGACATGGCGGACCCCAAGGTCCTTAAAGATTTCCTCGTGTGGGGGATAGGGAACTTTCCAGCCCGCCACTACATGCTTGTTCTCTGGGACCACGGCACGGGAATATTCCGCTACTCCCGGGCGGGGCAGGGGGAGAGGGGCCCTACAAGGGGGGTGAGTTCCGACATAACCAGCGGGAAGGACATGGAGATGGTCCAGGCCGCCTGGGCCTTGGAGGAGGCGCTCAATACCACAGGGCTTGATAGGATAGACATTGTAGGTTTTGACCTCTGCTCCCTGGGGCAGGTGGAGACTGCATATCAGTTCTCTCCTGTGGCCCGCTATATGGTAGCCTCCTTTGACGAGGAGCCCGCCCCCGGCTGGAACTATACAACACTTCTCTCCCCCCTTTTGGAGAGGCCTCTGAGCCCCGTGGAGCTATCCATCTGGGCGGTGGAGGCATACCAGAGGGAGTACACCTCTGGTAAGGAGTACAAGAGCCTTGCAGCCACTGATCTGGAGGTGATTGCAGAGGAGGTCCTCCCCCTTCTGAACGACTTATCTAGGAAGATATACTGCCTGAACTACACCCAGCTTCAGCGGATGGCCCAGATAAGAGATTTAAGTCACAGGCCGTGGAGGAAGGAGATATACAGGGACGTGGGGGATATGCTTCTCAAGCTTGGAGGGGAGGAAGCGATGCCTGAAGACCTGAGGGAGGAGGCCGCTGCTCTACGTGAGGTTTTAAGCAGGGCCATTTTGAGATCCTTCGCCGGGGAGATGCACCCTAAAGCCGCTCTGGGGATAGGCATTTACTTCCCCCGAAGTTACTTTGACGAGTACTACAGCAGCAACATCGCCCTGGCAGAAACCTTCTGGGACGAGGCGGTGAAGAGGGTTTTGGAGCCCTTTGATTTCAGAGATGTGAGGCTCAACGATACGGGAAGCTCCGCCCCCGGGGTCACCTTTGAGGCGCACTCCTCAACCCCCCAGATAATTCAGGACGTTTGGGTAGCGGGGCAGAAAGACTCCGGAGGGGAGTTCTTCAAGGGCATGGAGGGCTCCGGTCACTACAGGGCATTTGTGTCTCTTGAGGGGGGAATAGAGCATCTTACATACCATTTTGAGGTAATAAGTTCCAGATACCGATTTAGATTTCCGCTTGAGGGCGAGCTTGAGATTCACTTCGGAGAGGATAGGGAACCACCAGAGGGGGAGATAATCGGAGGTGAGAGGCGCAGCGGGGAGGTATGGATTTACGCCAGGGTCCGGGACAACTTCGGCATAGAAACTGAGGGGGTGCAACTTCACCTTTTCACCCCTCTGGGCACCACAGAGGTGATTCCCCCCGGGGAGGTCCGCTATGATCCCTTCAGCGGCTGGGTGCTCTGACATGAGAGCCTTCTCCCTCCTCAATGAAACACTTAAGACCTCCTTGGGAGGAATCAGCCATCCCAACGGAACCTTAAAGAGCGACGATCTTGAAGGGGTGGACATATATCTGGTTATAGAGCCCACTATGGGATATTCGGAGGAGGAGCTTGAGGTCCTACAAGGATTCGTAGAAGGCGGTGGCGCTGTGTTGGCACTGCTCTCCCCGGAGAACCCCAAGGAGGCCGAGGCCACTCAGGGGCTGGGGGAGATGATAGGCATTACAGCGGACTCTGGCATGGTGTGGAAGGTCCTTCGGTGGAACAACACCTTCCCCCCCTTCAGCGGCCTGGGAGAATCCAAGGTATCCGGTACCATGTATGTTAAAGGGGGTGCTCCTCTCCTCTGGGGTGACGATATACCCGCAGGTGCCATCACCGAGAGGGGTGTTCTTCTCCCCTCCGCCCCCTTCCGAGACGCCTTCTTCTCCCCTCACGAGAACGCCTTCCTTTCTCTTCTTTTCTACCTCAGCGGACCCGCTGCCTTGAGTGTGATCCTCCATATGGAGGGAGGCTCCTGGGTAGGGGAGGGCATCTATCACATCGCCCCGGGAGATGTGCTGAACCTTTCTGTAACCACTAGCCCGGCCCTTGGAGGGGAGGTGCTCTACCGGGTTCTGTGGGGTGATGGAGGAGAGAGCACATCTCATACCCCCATCTTCAACCACACCTACACCGTAAGCGGGAATCTCACCCTCCGTGTGGAGGTGTCCTCATCTGAGGGTGCAGGCTTTTCCACTGTTCGCCTGGTGGTGGACCACCCTCCGGAGATAGATTTCACAGTTGACCCCCCCTCCCCAAGGAGCTGGGAGTGGATATACTTCAATGCTACGGTGAGGGACTTGGACGGCACTGTTGTGGAGGTGCAGTGGGACTTCGGCGACGGATACACTGCGGAGGGTATAAAGGCGGTTCATTACTACAGCAAACATGGAACATACAGGGTTAGGGTGCGGGCGGTGGATGATGTAGGAATAAGCGCCGAGAGACTCTTCACGATGGTGATAGCAGACTCACCTCCCGATGGAGAGATCTCCCCGGTGGCGTTCGTCTCCAGCACCCCCACATCTATAGTGGAGGGAGTGCTGAAGGTGAAAGAGGGAGATGTGGTCTTGCTCGAGGGAAGGGGTGAGGACAAGGACGGGGACTCGCTGAGATACTTGTGGCTTCTGGACGGAAGGAGATGGGAGGGCAGGTACCTGAGGGTCCAGTTCAACATCTCTGGCATCTACGACATAGAGCTGATAGTGGAAGACCTCCCCGGTCTTACCGCTCAGGTTTACTTTCTACTTAGAAGGGGAGCCAGATACCGGGTCGGACAGCCGCAACCTCAAAGTGAGATGGTATTTTGGGGACGGTGAGAGGGGAGAGGGACTGGAGGTAGAGCATATCTATCGTTTTGGTGGAAGGTATCGTGTTCGTGTGGTGGTTCAGGACCCCGAGGGTGAGAGGGATGAGGATTACGTCACCGTAGAGGTCCCCGGGGTGACCTTGGGTGAGATTGTTGGGGTAACCGCTCTCACCATCATTATCTCTCTATCCTCCATTATCCTCTACAGACTCAAAAGGAGAGGATAAGGGTTAAAAGGAATTACAGATATCTATCCCCGTGCAGCTGTCAATAGAAGTTATAAACTATCTCAAAATAGCAGGGCTAACAACGGCCCTTATCCTGGGGGTTCTGCTGAGCATATACTTGGCCCGGGTAATCTCTCGGTGGATTACCCAGCTATTTATAAACCTTGAGATAAACCTGGCAGTGAAGGGTGGGAAGGAGGGGAAAAAGAGGACACCAGAGCAGATGAAGAAGCTCAGGCGCCGCATCACCCGGAGGACCTCTCAGAGGCTCTACCCTGCCCTCAACAAGATCCTCCAGATAATGTTCATATTCATAGTGCTTCTCATCGTTGTCCAGGTCTTCCTGGAGTTCTTCAACCTCTCCCTCACCATGGAGGTGGGAGTGGGAAGATACAGCTTTACCTTGGCGCTGATTATAAAATTCGTCGTGGCCCTTGTGGTGGGATATTTCTTCATTCAGGTTCTTCTCTCACCACTTCTTGAGAGCTTAATCTCTCTTCTCTTTCTCCTTGCAGCACCACGGAAAAAGCTTCTCGGCGTAAAAAGAAGAGTGTATAAGAACCTCATTGCAGTGACCAAGCTCTTCTTCTCCATCTTAGTGATATACCTATCTTTAAAGCATATTCTCGGCACCGAGAACATACCCTTTTGGGGAATATTCGACAGAATAGCGATATTTGTGATGATAATCGCCGGGACATATATGGTAGTTGAGATGATAGCCGAGCTTCTAGCGCTCACCTACCTCTCCCCCGAGAAGATGGACGTTCACACCGCCCAGGCCATCGGGAAGTTCGCCAAGATAGCAATCTTTCTGATAGGGCTTATGGTAGCGCTGGTAGCGATAGGCCTCAACCCCCTTGCTGTGGCCACATCCTTGGGGCTTATTGGTTTTGCGCTGGCCTTCGGTCTACAGGACACCGTAGCCAACCTTGCAGCGGGCATACAGATCGCAATAGATAAGCCTTTCAAGATCGGTGATAGAATCCGGGTGACCTACATGGGACGGGACACCTGGGGGGATGTGGTGGACATAGGTCTGAGGTCTACCAAGATAGTCACCCCTGAAGGTGAGTACATAACAATTCCAAACATGATTGTAGCAAAAGAGCAGGTGTGGAACTACAGCAGGCCGGACAAGAGGCTGGCGGAGACCCTTGAGATAGGGATAAGTTACGGATCGGACTGGAGGCTTGCTGAGAAGCTCATTCTGGAGATATTGAACGAGATCCCCCTTGTCCTCAAAACCCCAAGGCCCCTGGTCTGGATGAAGGAGTTCGGGGAATTCTCTGTGAATCTCGAGGTAAGATACTGGATACCCGATGCTAGAGATAAGTACGCCATACGCAGCGAGGTGTTGAAAAGGATCAAGGATGCCTTTGACTCTGCAGGGGTTGAGATACCCTTCCCCTATCGCACAGTGGTCTTCAAAAGGGAGCTTCCTAAAGAGAGCAGGCTGGGAGAGGAATACCGCTCCCCCCTGGTTTTGCCCTCTCTGGGCTGGCAGGAGGCCGCCATATCCCCAGGGCCCGGTGAGATCAAAATTCTTGAGGGACCGCTTCTTGCGGCTACCTCCTCGCCCGAAGCTGCTAGGGCCTCTGCACCTTACATTGTGACCCTGGCAAAGAACCTGGGGCGGAAGTTGACGGTGCTCTATGTTATGAAGGAAGCCCACCCTGGGGAGAGGCAGAAGGGCTCCCAGGCATTGAAAGAGTTCAGAAGACTTGCCGAGAGGGAGGGGGTGTGGGTCGAAACGCTTCTGGAAGAGGCTGGAAAGATCCCTGTGGAACTTAAGATACTCGAGGTTGTGAAGGAGACCACCCCATCCCTTGTGGTGATGGGATACCTCTACACCCCCACTGAGAAGAGCGAATCGGGCATTGTCACCAGATTGATGTCTCTGCTGGATGTCCCCGTTATGCTGATCCCCGTCATTTTTGAAGAGGAAGAGGAGGAGTGAGCTACAGCTCGTCAGGGGTTACATACTTGCTTTTCAAGCCGAACCTCTCTTCTATCCATTTCCAGCACTTCTCCACCCTCTCCCTCTCCGTCACCATTCCCGCCCTCTCCCTGTGGTGTAGTATCTCTTTCAGAACCCTTCGCGGATCCACCTCTGGACCCCTCCCAAACCCGGGACACTCCTTAGAGTAGTATATTTTTCCGTCGGTGTGGAGGAGGAATGGCCAGGCGGCACAGGAGTAGAACCTCTTGGGGTGAATGGTGCAGAGGTTCGTCTTAGGGTCCAGATAGGGGCAACCACCTTCGATGCCGAAAAAAGGGTGGCTGAGCCCTGTTGAGGGGTCAACAATCACGCCATCAACACGGAACTTCTCCCTTATCTCAGGATCCTCTGTAGCCCTCCTGAACTCCACCCATGTTATATTCACACGATAGGCTCTTCTGCAGCATTCCCCGCACTTAAGGCAGGTCCACCGCGTACCGGGGGCTAGAACCCGCCACTCCTCCCCGGGTTCTGTCTCCTCACCCCTGGGTATTGTGACTATCTTGACCGGAGGCTCGCCTTCCTTTGGCACGGAGGGTGTATCTGCTCTGAAGTATGATTAATGTTTCGGTAAAGCCTTAAAAAGGTGAGGGAATTTTTCACCCCATGAAGCGCCTGGTGGCCATAGGAATTCTCCTGCTCATAGTTGCGGCCACTATAAGTATTGCCTGGCTTTTTCTAGGGGAGGAGGGTAAGAGGATCCCAAGGTTTAGTAGCGAGTACCTCTCCGCTCCTGCGAACAGAAGCCTTCCGATTGAACGGGACCCCCTTCCGGTAAACCTCACACCCGTTAAGATTCCGTATAACTTCCAGATTTCGTGGGCTCACCTCTGGGAGGGTGTGTATACAGAAGTGGGCGGAGTTTACAAGGTGGAGATTAACAACACCTCTGAGAACCTCCTCTACGTGAGAAGCATCACACTTCACCTGGGAGATGAAGAGGCTACGAAGGAGGTCATGAGGGTGGTTGAGGAGGGACTGGATGCGGGAGTTGTCTACATCCCGGGACCGGGGGAGCCGGGAACATACAATTTTCAAATAGAGCTGGATATCTACTCTGGGAGGGAGGGTTTGTGGCACCATTACAGGAGTGTGACCACCTCCCCTCGCCAGGAGGAGGTTGAGGAGCTCCCCTTTCTTACATACTACCATGTCCGCCGGGACGGGGAGCTCTACCACCTGGTCAATGATAAAATATGGGATGAGATCGGAGAGGTGAGGGGGGTAGCCCGGGAGATTTCTGGGAAACCTCACGGGAGAGTTTGGGATGGACCAGGTTATATACCTTTTCCGGTGGACCTCTGAGAACATAGAATATTTAAGCGACCCGGGGGGTGTAGCCAACTACTGGGCCTCCCCTATGGAGACCTTCAGGCTGAGGGCTGGGGACTGCGAGGATGTAGCCCTCTTTCTGGGGGCGATGCTCACCACCATCGGGGGGTCCGTTAGGGTTGTGGTAGCTGCCAGCCACGCCTACCTCATGCTGTATGTAGGGGAGGATGTGGACGGCGTGGTATACTCCTTACAAAAAAGCTACACCACCCCAATGCCCCTGGCATTCTTTCAAGACTCCTTCGGATTCTGGCTTGTCATAGATCCCCTCTCACACGCTTATCCAGGCACTCTCCCCATCTCCACGGTACCATCGCTTTGTGGAGGGCCTGTTCTTCTGCCCGGAGAATATCACTTCGGCTACACAGGCTCGGGCAAAGTGCTATTCACAGACATCTTCCGCGGCGGAAACGTGTGAAGGTTATGCAAACCTATATATACCGGAACACTTATTCCTCTATTGTACGAACGGGTTGCCGGTATCTCATTCGGAAGTGATAACTATGTAGAGAGCAAGGATCGTGTTTTGGAACACCCAAGACAATCCTCTCTTTCTTCTGGTGCCTTGCTCTCTACGCTCTTTATCTTCATGCCAACGAGGTGATGGTATGGTCCACGTAGAGCGTATAGAATTTGGAGAGATAGTGATTGAGGGCAGAAGGTATGCCCACGATGTAACCATACACCCGGACGGAAGGGTCACCCCGAGAAGCGGGGGGCATCATATAAGAAGGGAGGAGGTGGAGGTGGTTTTGAGGGAGGGGGCGGAGGTGGTGGTAGTGGGCTGCGGGATATACGGTGTAGCGAAGATGAGGGAGGAGGATGTAGAGGCTTTGCGCTCGAAGGGCGCTGAGATCCATCTTCTGAAAAGCCCCGATGCAGTGGAGGTTCTGAAGAAACTGAGCGGGAAGAGGCGTGTGGGTGCAATAATACACGTTACCTGTTAATTTGGCGGGGGAGAGGAGGCTGAAAGAAAGTTTTATTTAGGAGTATGTCCCTTCTAGCTTCCCGAACGGGACCGGTATCCCATTCGTACCGGAAAGATGTTGTAGGGGGCGGGCAGCGTTTTTTTACATGATTTGCCCCCCCTCTACGCTCCTTTTAAAGTTGTCAAAGTTTATAAATAGAGCCACAATTTACACTTTCGGGCTCAGAAAGCGGTCCCTTTGGGGTGACACCATGGAGATGTGCAGAAAAGAAGAGCTCTTCAAGGAGTGTCCCTGCACCTACCCGTGCAGAAGGAGAGGAAAGTGCTGTGAATGCATAGCTTATCACCGCTCCCGGGGGGAGCTTCCGGCGTGCTATTTCACCCCGGAGCAGGAGAGAACGTATGACCGCTCCATTGAGTACTACGTAAGGGTCAACCATATCCTTTAGGTACCCCTCACCTCTGCTAGCTCCCCTCAAAGCGGGACCACATCCATCCGATAGGTATTAATCAAGTGATGCCTATATTTTTTCAGGTGATATATTGAATGGACTTCTTTCTCTGTTACTTATCGTTATAGTCGTTCCAGTTTCTTTCTTGAGGCTTCTAATACTGATAAGGAGGAAGATGAAAGGAGGGGAGATAGAGTGGAAGAGCGTGCTCTGGATGGGCGAGAAGATGTCTGCGGTATTTGTCCTTACCCTCCTTCTTATCTTTCTCATCCCAAACCATTTCACCTATCACATCTATATACACACCCATGCCCTCATCATCACTCTTCTTTGGGTATTTCTTATGAAGGAGATCTGCCTCGCTTTCCTTGAATACAAGGGTGGGAAGCGGACCGCGGCTCGTATCAGGGCGTATATTGGAATCCTTGCGATGCTTGTGATATTCACTATTGTGATAACACCCTCTTTCCGACCCGAAGTATATTCAAACGACATCACAGAGCAGATGTGGGAGAAGGGCCTTGAGAAGGGCTATCCTGCAGAGGTTATAACCAGTGAAAATTACCAGCAGATCCGGGTGGTCCCCTGGAGCATAGCTGGCGAGGTCCTTCAGAGGGCCTATGCAGAGGAGAGCGCTAGATTGTCTACAGATACCTCCGACCTGACCCGGATGACAGACCCCACAATATACCAGGGGAAGTTCGTATGGGTCAACTTTCCAGTATTCGAATCTTGGAAATGGATGGGAGGGAAAGAGATACCCTTTTTCCTCTACGTGGAGAACTCGGAGAAGTCCGTGGAGCCCGTGGTGATGAACGTAACACTTAAGATAAATAGGGAGAGGATTTCTTGGAAGAACAGGGTGGACGCTACCTTATACAACCACTTTGCCGATTACAAGATATATCAGATACGGAGCGACATAGGGGATGATGGCAGACCCTATCATGTGGTCTACTTGAGCCAGAGGGACTGGATTTATAACTTCCATGTTCTAAAAAAGGTGCTCATCATAGACGCTCATACGGGAGACTGGAAAGCTTATGACGTGGACAGTCCACGCATCCCCGAATGGCTAGAGGTGGTCTATCCGGATGAGTACGTATATGATTATGTAAGCTGGTGGGGGAAGTATCATAGGCCTATAGGGTACAGATTGTTCAATAAAAAGGGTATGTACTCCCCAGACGACAGCGCTGCCAGGTTCATACAGCTGGGAAATCGTACCTATTGGCAGATATTGCTCAAGCATCAGACCTCAAATGTACTGGCAGGGTACGTTATGGTGGACACGAGAACAGGCGAGCTCACTTTCCACGATAGAAGCAACATTTACCGGGTAGGAAAAGACGGAAGTAGCACGAAGGTCAACTATGTGAGCCGGGAGACTGCCATAGCACAGGTTCAGAAGTATCTAGCTAGCGGGGAGATGGGGTTCCGCCAGCTTGCGGTGCACGAGGGCTATCTCTATCCCATAGAGATCGGAGAGAACGTCACCGAGAGGTATATCTTCCCCTGCTACGCCGGATTATCTCTGAAGAAGATAGCGATTGTTGACCCTGTAGATTACAGAAAAGTGATTGTTGTGGAATCGCTCAGCGATGTGATAAGGACAGTTGTGGCCGAGGACACCCGTCTCTCCGC
>NJDV01000077.1 GCA_002254765.1 Thermoplasmatales archaeon ex4484_36
GGTCATATATGGTGTTCTTTACCCCGGGGTCAAACCTCAGCGTTGTGTTCTTAAGGTAGGTGAGGGCATCATCACTCCAGTGGCGCTTCAGAATTATCTTAACCCCCTCAACCCTTATCTCTTTAAAAGCGACAAGGGCCTCCTCCACCCTAGTCAAAACTCTTACAGTGATGTCAGAACCTTCCCTATAGAAGGGGATCATGTCAACCTCCACCCTCACTGTCAGGTTTACAAACCCTTCCCGGGCCTTAATCCTGATCCTCCCCTCCTTAACCTTATAACTGTCGTAGATGATGCCGATGTCCTCCAGCGCCTCGGCGCCGCCAGTTACGTAGTAGCGTTCACCTTCAACGGTTATGTTGTTGCCTCCACCAAAACCTCCAAGGAAACCCCCTTCGCCCACCCTGGCGGTTACGTTGTAATCGGCCTTCCATGGGGTGAGATGGGCATCGATCTCATATGAGACGGCCCCCATCTGCTTACCTCCCTCAGGGGTCCGAACGATGCTCCACGGAAGAGGCAGAAGGATCAAAAAAAGTGCAGCAACGAGAACGAAAATCGGAATCTGGCTGAACCATTTTGGTGCCTGCATAGGGGGGGAAAGAGGATACTGGTTAAAAACAGTTACGAGGCTCTCCTTATCCACGGTGTAACATATGTGGCACAATAAGATCAATATTGGAGATGTAGCACTTATCCTTGTGGTCTCCCCTAGAAGGAGGGAGAGATATTTGGTCAAGTTTGAGGGTGAGCGCATTATGGTAGGGGGTGAGGCGGTCCTTGAGATTGAGGAGATAAAGGAGGCGGGTTGGGGTGGGGAGGTGAGAAGGGGCAGGACCTCCTTCTACATCCTCCCTCCCGCACCGGAAGATTTCCCGGTCATCCTCCCCCGGGGGGCGCAGATCATAACTGTGAAGGACGCTTCAAGAATCATATCGATGTTAGGTGTGAGGAGTGGGATGAGGGTTCTTGAGGGAGGATCTGGTAGCGGACATATGACCTCATACCTCGCATGGCACCTTGCACCGGAGGGGGTGCTATACTCTTACGAGAGATCAGCGGAGCACCTGAAAGTTGCGAAGGAGAGCATTAGGAAGCTCGGCCTTGAGAGGTGGGTAGAGTTCAGGGAGGCTGACGTGGCAGAGGTCCGGGAGAGGGACCTTCAGGGGGCTCTCCTTGACATACCGGACCCGGAGAGGGTCATACCTGCAGTGAAAGATGCTCTTCGCCCCGGCTCCTGTCTTGTTTGCTATCTCCCCACCGTAAACCAGCTTGAGAGGGCGAAAGAGGCCATGGAGGATGCTGGCTTTGTAGACCTGAAGGCCGTGGAGCTTCTGGAGAGGGAGATGTCGCTGAGGGAGGGGGCTGTAAGACCTGAGATAAGCGGTATAAAGCACACAGCCTACCTCTTGAGGGGAAGACTCAGAAGATGAGCTCCTCGAACTCCGTCCGCAGGGCGGGATCCTGAACGTACTTCAGAGCCTCCTTCGCTGTCTCCGAGACCTTCTCGAACTGCATGGTGTCTCTGTAGAGGGTGATCAGGTTCCTGTAGACATTGACATAATCGGGCTTGATTCTCAGAGCATTTAGGTAGAGCTCTTCCGCCTCCTTCAGACGCCCCTGTTCGTGGAGGAGGCTTCCGAGGAGTGAGTAGGCCTCTGCGATAGTTGAGTCGAGTTCTATAGCCCTTCGGAGCTCCTTCTCAGCCGCTCGAGGGCGGGCGGTTTCTATAAGCAGCCTCCCGTAGAGGTAATGAAGATGAGCTACCCCTTCATCCGCCTGCAGGCCAAGTAGGTAGAGCTCCTCTGCTTTTCTCAGATCACCCGCTTCATGAGCGTCAAAGCCCTCGTCGGCATATCTCATCGCCTTTCTTCTTGAGAAGAGGCCCATGAGAAGGGGTAATTGGGAACAACTATAAAATCGAAACCGTGACCCCACACTTCATAAAATCCTCCTCTTCATCCCCCGGGGCCGATAGAGGAAGGAGATCAGGTAGAGCAGTAGCCGGTAGATGATGTAGGCAGCTATGAGAAGTATTATGAGGGTCAGAAAGAGCTTGATCACGGGGAGAAGGAGATATGCCAGTATGAGGGCTATGATGAAAAGTCCAGCCCGGGGAAGGGGGTCAGGCCCCCACGTATAGCTTTACGGTCCCGTTCCTTCCCGAAGATTCGGAAGATCGCTTGGAGTAAGCACTATCCCCTTCAAGACGTGCAACTACTCCTGCGTCTACTGTCAGCTTGGAAGAACCATAAATATGACCAACAGGAGAAGGGAGTTTTTTCCTAAAGAGGAGCTTCTTGAGGAGATCAGAGAGGGTGTAAAGAGGGCTGAGGAGGGGATTGATTACATAACCTTCGTCGGAGATGGGGAGCCCACATTGTACACCCCTTTGGAATATCTTATCGACGAGGTGAAGGAAGCCTATTCCTTCCCGGTCTCCGTCATAACCAATGGCTCTCTCTTTTATTCTCCTTTGGTGAGGGAGGAGGTCAGCGGTGCAGACGTGATCTCACCTACTGTCGACACGGCGGTGGAGATGACCTGGAAGAAGATCAACAGGCCCCACAGGGACCTAGTCTTCTTCTAAACGGACTTGAAATTACAGCACTGGAGAGTGGTGAGTTCGTCCTTCAGGGTGATGACCCTATTGGGGGGATTCTCAGGATTCTCTTAAGGCATCCAATGAGGGAGGAGCAGATAGAGAGCACTCTCAAAAGCTGGGGGGTGGAGGATGCCAGAGCGGTGATGGAGGTTATGAAGATGGGGGGTGCGATGGTTCCCGTGGAGTATCGGGGCAGAACCTACTATCTCCCCGGGAGGGTCAGAAGAGAGAAAAAAGCTATGGGATGAGATGGATTCAGCCCAACTCCCCAATGCGGGTTACGTGGGCACTGCAGGAGATGCATGGGTCGTAGGCCCTGATCAGCCTTTCACTCTCCCACTTAAGAGCATCCTCGCTCTGGGGCATAAGGGGCGGTAGATAGTGGTTCAGGGAGACCTCCATGTGCTCAAAGTTCATGGCTGTGGGCGTGATCACATTGGCCCTTTCAACCCTGCCATCCCTGCCGAAAACGTAATGGTGGATAAGGAGTCCTCGGGGTGCCTCGACCGCCCCTATCCCCTCCGCCCCCTTCAGGAAGGTCAGCTCAACCCTTCTTGAGACGTACTCTTTATGATTCTCAACCATATCTTTGAGTACCTCAACCATCTCCAGCCCGAAGTGATAACACTCAAGGGCCTGTGCCAAGTTGTTATGGAAGAGGTTGTCTGAGGGTAGCTTCGGGGCGATATCCTTCACCTCATCCCTCAGGTGATCTCTCCCTATGTTCACCCTGGGTAGAGCCCCCACCATGAAGGGCTCTCCCAGAAAATGTGACCTCTTGGTGGTGTTGGGAGGAAGCATATCTCCCCCTTCAGGAGGGGTAATCTCCCTGCCTCCTTAAGCGCCACCTGGTGCCCTGGCACCTTCTGATAGGGGTGCTCAAGGTCCGTGAAAAACTCCGCAGTAAACCTGAGACCGTCCATTATATCCTCCATCCTCTTCAGGTAGCTCTTCAGCATCTCACTGGTGACGTCCTGCGTGAGTCTCCCGGGCTGGACAGTGACGGGATGGACCCTCCTCCCCCCTATCAACTCTGTGAGGTCGTTGGTCACCCTCTTCAGCCTGAAGACTTCTTTAAGGTGGGTCTTCACCTTCTCCGGAAGATGGAGGGCGGAAGGGACGCGGAAGTAATCGGGGAGGGCTAGGAAGTAGAGGTGAAGTATGTGGCTCTGGATGTGGGCAGACCCCGCAAGTAGGAACCTGAGGTTGTGCAGTGTCTCATCTGGGGAGAAGCCTGCGGCCTTCTCCACAGCCTTTGCAGCCGCCAGGGCATGTATGACAGTGCATATCCCGCAGATTCTCGCGGACATCTCTGGGATCTCCCACCACCTTCTACCAACGAGGACAGACTCGAAAAACCTGGGCCCCTCGTGGATTCCCATTCTCACTTCTTTTAAGGACTCACCGTCAACTATGATCTCTACGTGTCCATGCCCCTCCACCCTTGTGATAAGTGGCACCTCAACCTTCAAGCTCTCAGCCTCCTGTAATATTTGTTGTAAATGCCTTCGATCTCCACCATGCTATATCCCTTCTCCAGAAGGTCTTCAATGTGCGCCTCCACATTCTCGTCCTCATACTCGCCTCTGCATCCCGTGCAGAACATGCCTCTGCTGGGGCAGCGGGCGCTGCAGCCCCCCCGGGTCACAGGACCCATACAGGGCTCCCCCATGTCCAGGAGACAGCCGTTTTCGAAAAGGACGCACTCAGTACAGACGCTATGGTCCACCGCTCTGAACTCCCTGCCCATGACAAGGTCACTTATGAGCTTCAGCAGCTCATCCCTTTCAAAGGGACAGCCGTAGAGTTTCGCATCAACATCCACATAGTTGTCTATTCCTTTCGGAGGCAGGCTCACAACCGGGAGTACCCCACCGTACTGCCTTTTCACGGCGTCGGAGTACCTCTGCCCATCTATTAGAGACTGAACACCCCCGTAACAGGCGCAGGCTCCCATAGCTACGACCTTGCTAGACCTCTCCCTTATCCTGTAGAGCTTTTCGATCTCTTCTACGGTTGTAGGGGAGCCCTCCACAAAGGAGATGTCAAAATTTCCAGGGTGCTCCAAACTCACGAGAATCTGGGCCTCCTTTATGTCCAGGTGCTTTAAGACCTCCAGTATCTTCTCCTCCAGGTTTAAAAACTCGATCTGACAGCCGCTGCAGCCGCTTAAAGAGAATATCCCTATGTCCATCAGGCCACCCCCTCCAGCTCGTCCGGTATCTCTCTCCAACTTAGGGCCTCATGGACGGAGAAGACAGGTCCGTCCTTGCAGACATACTTCCCCCCTATCTGGCAGTGCCCGCAGATTCCCATGCCGCACTTCATATGCCTCTCCAAGGAGAGATGTATCCTGTTCAGAGGGACTCCCTTGGATATCAGGCCCTTGGTGGCAAAGTGCATCATAATGGGAGGGCCGCAGACAAGGGCCCACGTTCTGCCAGGACTGAAGTCTACTTCTTTGAAGAGCTCTGTTACAACCCCAGTCCTACCGTCCCAAACCTTGGGTGCCGTCTCGCACCCATTCTTTCTGTCCACTGTAACGAAGACCTCGAGCTTCTTTGCCCAACGGTCAAGGTCTTTCTTGTACAGGAGAAGGGCCGGCTCCCTAGCACCGTAAAGAAGAAGGAGCCTCTCGTAGTTCAGGCGCCCCCTATATGCGTCCTCAATGATGGGCCTCACAGGAGCAAGACCAATTCCTCCAGCTACAAGAAGAAGGGTCTCTCCCTGGGCCTCCTGATGGGGCCAGCCTCTGCCGAAGGGTCCTCTTATGCCCACCATCTCCCCCACCTTCTTCCTGTGCAGAGCACCCGTCAAGGTGCCCGTCCTCCTCACAGTGAGCATCAGCTTCTCGCCGCTGGGAGAGGCTATCGAGATAGGCGCCTCCCCGTAGCCGGGAATGGAAATCTCAACGAACTGGCCCGGGGTGTGTTCAAGGGGTGTGCCTAAGGTGAAGGTCCAGGTCTCTGGCTCCTCCACTTCAACCTTCTCTATCACGGCTGGCTTTGGGATGTATATGTTCCCCGTTTTCACGATCCCTCACCCCCTGCTACCTTAAGGACATCTCGTAGGTCTATGTCCGCGCTGCAGGCCTCAAAGCACCTGCCGCACCCAACACAGGCGAAGATGCCGTATCTCTCATACGGGTAGTAGAACTTGTCGTAGATCCTGTACTGGGCTCTAGCAAGCCTCTCGCCCCGGAAGTTGTGACCGGAGGCCACAAGGCCATATCTGAAGAGGTGGCATGCATCCCAGATTCTGACCCGCTCCCCGCTTCCTTCAAGGTCTGTCATATCCACCACGTCAAAGCAGTGACACGTAGGACAGATCATATTGCACTTCCCGCAGGCGTAGCATTCCTCCGCCAGCCTCTCCCAGATCTCGTGAGTCACTTCTTCCGAAAACCAGTCAAATATTTTCTTATCGTTAATCCTTCTGAATCCCTGCTCCCTCTCCACCCTCTCTATGATCCTCTCTTTCCTGTAAAGCAGCTCTTTGGGGGCATTGAGGAGGTCTAAATCTTTGACCACTTCCTCCCCTCTCGCGCTCCCCGTCTCCACAAGTATCACGTCTCCGAAATCCGTGAACCACAAGTCATATTTGAGCCCCTCTGTAGAAAGCCCCCCGAACTGCACGCAGAAACAGGATTGATGCGGCTCGGTGCAGGTAGCTCCGGCAACGAAGGTCCCCTCCTTCCGGGTGAGGTAGAAGGGTTCCGGTAGCTCTCCGAAGTACTTGTCCAGTACCTCCAAGGCCTTGAGATCACACACCCTTGCCCCTATAACGGCCCCCTTCTCCTCCTTCAGGAGGTCTTCTATATTCCCCTCCTTTGTGAATCTGAAGAGACTCTCCCGGGGAGGGAAGAAGTACTTTTTGGGACCGAAAAGGGCCCTAGCCCCTGTGAAAGAGATTCCTTCAATGCTCCCGGCCTCCCTAAAAGCATCCCCTACAGGGAGATAGACCCTCTCATAGGTCCTCTTCAGACGTTCAATAAGCTGTCCCAGGTCCTTCCGATTTAAAACAAATGCCTGGCTCAAGCAATCACCCTCGGCCACAGGAACAGGTTCGTTCATAGTTCATGCAAGATAAAGTAGAGGAAGTTATATGGCATAATGATTTATAACTTTACTCCCCCAAAACGGTCCTTTCACTGCTGTGGACCGCACTTTATTTTAGATTCGAATTTTTTCTTAGGGATATAAGGAGGGGGACGAGAGCCACAGGAAGGGTGATAAGCAGGGGCTCGGTGGAGAGCCTCCCTAAAGCCTTAAGGATGGTGAGAAGAATGAATGAAGAGGAACCCACCAGGGCAGACGCAAGCGCCAT
>NJDV01000078.1 GCA_002254765.1 Thermoplasmatales archaeon ex4484_36
CCTCGGTAAGCCTCCTTAAGGTCACCCTGTAGCGGTAGTGGTTCCAGGGTATGTGGTTCACCTGCGGAAGCAGGTTTATTAGAAGCCCTCCTGCAGGGAGGGAGATGGGCATTATAACGTACGGTTCCCGGCAGAAGAAGATCCACCCAAGCTCCCCACTGGCCCCGTTTCCGGAATACACTGTACTGTTGGCCGGATTGGAAAGGATCACGTTGAGGGGTGGGGAGGGTATGGGTTGTCTCACCCAGTATCCCGTCAGAAAGTTCATCTGGGGGGTGTATCCCTCAAGGGGTTCCACGGTGAGAAGATACCTTGGGCCCTCACCTTTGGCGACGCTCAAGCTTGCGTTCCCGGAGAAAGTGGTGCCCAGGAAGACAGTGGAGAGCCTCAGCCTCACATAGAGGTCCCTCACCTCCCCGGGCTCAAGCTCAAAGCTGGGGGAGGTGTAGGTTCCCAGGGTGGAGGCCACCCTCACGGTGAACGTGTTTGCTGCTAGGTGGAAGGTGGCCCTGCCCTCCCAGTTGGTATAGTTCCATATTGCGGGTGCGGGGACAGCTACAGGAGAGCCCACCTCATGGGTTGATATCCAATCTGACATCACAAGGACCCTTGCCCCCTCCACCGGGGCCCCTCCACCCATCACATATACGTTTAATGTAGCGCTCTGGTTCTCGGGGAGATAATGGAGGGTGACGTCCTCCACGGCGTCGTCCCCCCTCCAAGCGTAAACGCCTGAGCCGCCTCTCCTCCCCCACTCCCACCAATAGTTCATAAAGTGGTCCACAACGGAGCCTCCATCGGACCAGTAATTGTCCCACTGGTGCCAGCCCCCCATGTAGAACTCGCTCCACACGTGGTCTTCACCGGTCAGGCAGACCCCTCTTGCAGGGATGAGGGATGTTCTGGCTGCCGCCACCGTGAGGTCCTGGAGCTCACCGCAGTTCCCGTTGTGGGTGTGGTATATTCTCACTGGCTGGATGGGCCTCTCGTTGTCCCCGGACTCCTGCTGGTTCAGCGGAAGGCTTTTCTCCACCCAGTTGGAGATGGCTTCAATAGCGTGGTCTCTGAAGCCGAAGGGCCTTGTGTTGTTCCTTCCGCTGCCATCTATTCCCCGGGGGGCGGTGTAGGGTATCCCGTCCCACGCCACCTCAACCTGAGAGAGCACCTCCTTTAGAAGGGGTGGGGAAAAATCCTTGGGGTAGCAGTGGTCGGGGCTGGGGTCCGGCGGATAGCTCTCATCAGCGTGATAGATCTGATAGACAAGCTGGGCATTTAAAGTGACTAGGCGGGAGATCTCCAGAGGGTCGTAGAGGAGGTTTTCTCTTGGGGTGTGTGCTATCACAAAGGCGATCTCATCTGCAATCCTCGCTGGCGAGTTGAGGATGGCCTCAACGTAGCAGAAGGCCTCCCTCTCCTCAAGATCCATAGGAAGAAGTCTTAAGGATCTGGGTGGGCGGCGGTAGTTCTGAACTGCTGGATCCAGGGGTACCTCTGAGGTATCCCAGAAGGTAGAGGTCTCAGTTCTGACGGTGGTGTGGTAGTAATATCGGAGGCGGCCGTCCCCGCAGGCTAGAAGGAGGTCTCCCCACTGGTCCCCGCTCAGGTCCATGTAGAGAGGCGTGATGGGGCCCGGGGGCCGAAAGCCCCTCTGAAAGACGGGCTCCTCATCCTCCATGCGGTCGAAGGTTATACTGAAGAGGTCTCCCCGGGTGGAGCCAAGGTAGAATTTGACCTCCCCGGCGCCGTCCCCGACTATAAGATCCGGCACACTGTCAAGGTTATAATATGTCACACAGGGTGAGGTTGCGTTGACTCCGTACTTCCCCAGCGGCCTTGTGGTGTACTGGACCTCAACATTCCCGGACTGTACGTATGCCCTCACAGCCAGAACGTAGAGGTTCCCGGTGAGTTCGCCCACAATGAAGAGCTGCGCCTCCCCTCCCAGAGGTTCCAGATACTGAGTTCCCAGATAGGATATTGAGACCCTTCGTAAGGCGCGCTGGGTCGGAGTGTTTATGATCTGGGTCGTCCCGATCCAGAGTCCGGGTACCTCCTCGGACAGATTCAGTTCAAAAAGGACACCTTGATCGACGCCCGCTATCAGGTCCAGATCACCGTCCATGTCCAGATCCAGGATGTATGGGTCAAACCACTCAGGATTGTTGAACATAACAGGGGTGGGGGGGAGGGTTTCCACGAAGCGTGGCGGGGAGACTCCACCCACATTGAGATAAGCCCTGTAGCCTCCTTGGCCGCCTATTAGGAGGTCTTCCCTTCCGTCGGAGTTCAGATCCTGGCTCTCAACGGAGAGGGGGGAGGGGAAGCTCTCCTCCGATAGAAGCTCATAGAGGGAGTTGAAGGTATCCTTGCGGAGCCAACCGGGGAGCCTCTCCAGCGCCTCCCTCAGCTTCCCCGGGGCCATAGTGAGGTCCACTGGGGTGGGGCTCAGGAGCTCTGCCCCCTCCTCCGTGAGCTTGATCCTCACAGCTGTGGTCCCTGAAGCCTCCACAACTCTATCCATCACTGTATAAGAGGAGACCTCCAGAGGGACTCCTTCAAGGCCTCCCGCCTCATGGGGCGTCCTCTGGACGCCCTCAAGAATGGGAGGTAGGAGGAGAAGAAGAACTGTTGCAACCATTGCAAGGCGGCGGCGCGACATCTGATCACCCACACTTACAGACATGACAGATGATACTCACTGCAAATAATTTTTCGGAAGAATTTATATCTGAAATCATTTTTACGCTTTTCACATTACCAACGGGAGGAGGGAGCGATTTGGAAGACAAACTCCGAAGGGTTGCCGAGAAGTTTGACGTTGAGTTCTGGGATTTTCGGATCAACAGGGCCGAGACCACGAACGTTGAAGTGCGCATGGGAGAGGTCAAGAAGGTCCTCTCCGGCGTTGAGGAGACCTTCTCTGTGAGGGTCATCTCCCGGGGGGCCTGGGGTTTCTTCGCAGGAGCCCAGCCCACCAAAGAGGTCCTCAAAGAGGCCTTTCGAACAGCGGTGAGGCTAGCTGAGAGCAGCTCCGTGCACCTGAAGAGAAGGGTGAATCTTGCTGAGGTCCGCTGGGAGAGGGCCTACATTGTCTACCGACCTAAAGTGGACCCCAGAGACGTTGATATTGAGGAGAAAATAGACATAGTAAAGAGAATGAACACCGCCATAGTAGAGGGCGGACTGATAAGGAACGTCTCCACCTCCTACAGCGACGGGTGGATGAGAACGGAGATCGTAAACTCTGAAGGGACTGAAGTCGTACAGGAGATCCCCCGGGTTCTTCTGCAGGCGAACATAACCGCTGGAGACGGGGGCAGGCTGATGGGCTATCGCACCCGTATAGGAAGCACCAGGGGCTTCGAGACCTTCAGGGAGAGGGATCCTGAGAGCGCTGGAAGGGAAGCCGCTGAGATAGCAAGAAGACTGCTTAAGGCCGGACCTGCACCTTCCGGGGAGCTCCCCGTAGTGTGAGGGAGAGTCGGTCCTTGAGGGAAGACTGGGAGAGATGCTGGGAAGCGAGATAGTGACTATAATAGACGACCCCTCGATCCCCGGGGCCTTCGGAAGCTTCACCTTTGACGATGAGGGTGTAAGGGGCAGGAGAAAGGCTCTGATAGAGAAGGGGATTCTGAGGGAGTTTATACACACCCGGGAGACCGCTGGTATGATGGGTATGGAGCCCAACGGAGGCGCAAGGGCCGAATCGGGTCATGTAAAGCCCCTTGTCAGGATGAGCAACACGATACTCCTGGGGGGAGAGCACACCTTTGAGGAGCTCATAGAGGACATAAAGCTGGGGATCTATGCTAAGGGGACCCGGGGAGGACAGGTGGATCCCGCCAGAGGCACCTTCCAATTCAATGCTCAGGAGGCATACCTTGTGGAAAAGGGAGAGATTACAAAGCCGCTGAAGGACGTCTCCCTCTCTGGGTCTATCCTTGAGACATTAAAACTGATAGACGCTCTTGAGAAGGAGAGCCGCCTGGGAAGTCCGGGTTTCTGCGGGAAAGGCCAGTTGGTTCCCGTGGGAGACGGTGGCCCGCATATGAGGATAAAAAAGATTTACGTGGGAGGTGAGGGCTGATGACCATGAAGGAGAGGGGAGAGGAGCTCGTGTCACTGTGCGAATCCATTGTGGAGATGTGCAGGAGCAGAGGGGCCGATGGTGCAGAGGTCTTCGCCATGCGGGAGAGGATGGCGGGGATTCAGCTGGAGAGGGACAGCATGAAGTTCACCAGCGTGACTGAGACCTTCGGAATAGCCCTTCGGGTTTTGAAGGGGGGCAGGATGGGATTCATCGCTACCCTTGAGATGCGCGAGGGCTTGAGATAGCAGAGGAGGTTATATCCTCCGCAAAGGAGGTAAGCGAGAAGGTTACTGTAGCCTCAGGGGGACTCTACTGGGGGGAGGATCTAATAGCCATCTCCACCACGGAGGGACTCTCCAGGCATGAGGTGTCAACAAGGCTGGGTGTTTATCTCTCCGCCACATATCCCTATGGCAGTGGCCTTATCTCCCCCGGATATGACACTCAGGTGGTGCGTTTCCTGCCAGCAGATGTGAGCGGTGTTGGCCGCAGGGCAGCCGAGTACGCAGTGGCCGGGGCGAACCCGAAACCTTTGGAGAGGGTTCCCAAGAAGGTGATCTTCCGCCAGGAGGCTATAGGGTCCCTCTTTGAGTTCCTCCTTGCCCCCTCTCTCTACGGCGATAAGGCCTTTAAAGGGGATTCTTTCTACTCCCCTGCTGGGGGGGTGAACCTCGGGGACCAGATCATGGGCGAGACCATCAGCATATATGAGGACCCTCTTGCGAGGGAAGGTGTCAACTCCTCCACCATGGACGATGAGGGAGTACCCTCCGGCAGAACCCCCCTTGTGAAGGCGGGAGTACTTGAGGGCTACCTCTATACACTCTCCTCCGCTGCGGAGGCCGGGGCTGAACCCACCTCTTCAGCTATGAGGGCTGAGAGGATGTCCACCACTAGAAACTACCACCACCCGCCCACCACCATAGCCCGCAGGCTCTACATAGACAGCAAAGACCGGGTGGATGACCCCCTTAAGGAGGCCGGCGAGGCCATATACGTACACTACATCCTGGGGGCCCATACTTCAAATGCCTCCTCAGGGGACTTTTCCGTCTCCTCGTCAAACCTCCTTTACGTGAAGGACGGTGAAGTAAAATATCCGGTTAAGCCCCTTATGCTGGCGGGCAACATGAAGGAGCTCATGAAGAACATATGCTGTCTTGGAGGTAAAAGGAAGGAAGTCCCAGGAAGTCTTACGGCCGTAGGCCTATCAACACCTGAGTTTGTAGTTGAAGGTGTGAGGATCATCACCTGAATCATCCGGGTTCAATGTATTTCAGATCCGGCCTTTTTGCCCTGAGCTCGGGCAGTTCTTTGTACACTCTACTCCAGAGCCCTTCGGGGTCGCGGTAGTATTCGTTCACCACCTGCGCCACCTGATGGTAGTCCGTATATCCTTTGTAGGCCATCCACCTCAAGACCTCCGCCCTCCTCTTCACCTCACCTAAAATCTCAACGGTGGTCATGTTCTCTATGTCCATGATCTTCTCATAGAGCCTGCTGTGTCCTGAGAACCTGAAATCGTCCTTTGCGGGGTTCCAGCGGTAGACAACGTTGGAGACGATCTCATTGGTGACGGGCTCTATCCCGATGATTTCGGTGAGCTCCTTTATCCTTCTTGTGCGGCGGTTCCTCACTCGGACCTGCGCCTGCAGAACGATTAAATTAAGCCCCAGGATGAGGATACGAGGGATGTTTATGGGGGGGTTCTCAAGGCGGTGGACGATGGAAGCAACGGAATCGGCGTGTATGGTGGCATAGCAGACCTGACCGGTGGCCATGGCCTGGAAGACCGCCATGGTTTCCCTCCCCCTCACCTCACCTACTATCATGTACTCTGGCCTCTGCCTCAAGGCGGCCACCAGAAGGGTGTACATGTCAATGCTTGTCCCGACCTGGTCACCCTTCCTCTCCCTTGTGAGCCCTGCTATCCAGTTCTCGTGTGGGAGCTGTATCTCCCTTGTGTCCTCAATGGTTATAACCTTTGAAGAGGGGGGTATGAAGTGGGATATGGCATTCATTGTGGTGGTCTTCCCTGAGGCAGTTCCGCCGGAGATCATGATGGAATCGCCGTACTGAACGGCAAGCCACAGGTGTGCTGCCATCTCCGGAGAGAGGGTCTTGAACAGGATCAGGTTCACTATGGTCAAGGGGTCCTCGCGGAACTTCCTTATGGTGAATGAGGATCCCCTGGTGGTTATCTCGCTACCGTAAGTGGCGTTGAGACGGGAGCCGTCGGGGAGGGTGGCATCTAGGATGGGGTTGGCCAGGGATATGGACTTCCCCGACCTCTGGGCCAGGTTGAGTACGAAATTGTCCAGATCTTCTTCCTCTGTGAACCTGAGGTTCGTCCTTACGTTCTTGTATTTCCTGTGAAAGACATATATGGGTATGTCCACACCGTCACAGGAGATGTCCTCAAGCTGCTTATCGTCCATAAGAATCTGGATCTTGCCGAACCCGAGAAGCTCGTTTCTGAGATGGTAGAAGATCTTCTCAAAGCTTATCTTCTCTATCTTTATCTGCGCTTCATCTAAGAACTCCTTCATCTTCTCCCGAATGATCTCCTCGCTCTTTACGACATCCTCCTCCCTGTCTATCTCCACCCTGTCTATGAAGCTCTCGTAGAGGAAGGAGAGTATCTTCTTCTCCCGGGGGTTGAGAGGGGGTTCTATGACCTCGTAGAAGTACTCTTTCGTCTTACGGTTGCGAAGAATTCTCACGTAGGAGTACCCCCACCGGATGGGGGTGAGGGGTTCTACTACCTCCCAGATGTTGTCATCCACAGGAGGTGGGGTTACTATTCTCAGGCCTTTTAGGCGCTTCTTGCTTATCTCATAGAGGCGCTGGTGCTCTTTTATCTCCTCCTTGAGCTCACCTAGGGCCTCTGGTTTTGGCACCCTAACCGGCCGACCCATACTTCTGAATGGGTTTATGAAAAGAAGAGATGGCCTCTTCCTCTGCGTCACGTTGCTCTGATTTTCACTTTCCTTTTCAGTGGACATCTTCTCACCGGGTTAAAGGTATTATTATCCCACCTGATATTAAACCTTACCCTCAAAATCCCTGCGCAGACCCAAAAATACTTCTGTGCTCAAAAAGTATATCTAATAGAGAGCACTTTTTAAGCCCGATGAAGACCCTGACGTCTTTCGTGGTTCTCACGTTATTGGGACCACTGCTGTACCTTCATCCCGCTCCGCCCGCTTTGGGTGAGGTCTCAGGAGGTGTTCTGGAGGATGTGAGGGATGACCTTGCCTACGCCATCCTGACAACGTCGGATCTGGCGGAGGCCTTCCGCCCTCTTGCGGAGTGGAAGACCTCAAAAGGAGTGCCCGCCCAGATATTTCTTCTTGACGGGGAGGGTGGGGTGTTGTCATCATACGATGGAAGGGATGAGCCGGAGAGGATACACAACTTCCTCAGGGATCTGAAGGAGAGAAGCCCTTCTCTCACGTGGCTTCTCCTGGGAGGAGACAGCGAGATCATCCCCTGCCGCCGCCTCTATGTGAACTGGACATACCAGGAGGGCTCAAATCTTGAGGAGGATACCGTCATTTCTGACTACTACTACGCCGGCCTTGACTCCAGCTGGGACCTTGACGGGGACGGGGTATATGGGGAGGAGGGCGAACAGGACTTCGGCGCTGACCTCTACGTGGGGAGGTTGCCGGTGAGCAACCTGACTGAAGCTGAGGGTGCAGTCCAGAAGATATTGAGGTACGAGAGGGACCCACCCCCCGGGATGTGGGCCTTTGTTCGCTGGAGCCCTCATGGACAGGCCCAACGTGCTTGATGACCTCTCAACACCCATAGATGAAGGCTACAACGACTACAAGGACAACGGCTA
>NJDV01000079.1 GCA_002254765.1 Thermoplasmatales archaeon ex4484_36
CAGAAACGTATCACCCTGGACAAACCCACCACCTTCAGGGAGGAGGGACACAAGATAACCCCCAAGGAGATCAGAGAGAGGTTGGAGAGGATTCCCAACGGTGACCTTATATTGCTTGGGATGAACCCGGAGGTTGCAAGGCCGGAGTGGACTGTCCTCACCGTCCTGCCCGTCCCCCCGGTCACCGTAAGACCGTCAATAACCCTGGAGTCCGGTGACAGGTCCGAGGACGATCTGACTCACAAGCTGGTTGATGTTTTAAGGATAAACCAGAGGCTCCAGGAAAACAGGGACGCCGGGGCGCCTCAGCTCATCGTTGAGGACCTCTGGGAGCTGCTCCAGTATCACATCACTACCTACTTCGACAATCAGACCTCCGGGATTCCCCCCGCACGGCACAGGTCCGGCAGACCCCTTAAAACGCTCACTCAAAGGCTCAAGGGGAAGGAAGGAAGGTTCCGCTCCAATCTTTCCGGGAAGAGAGTCAATTTCTCTTCAAGGACCGTCATCTCTCCCGACCCGTACATTTCCATAAACGAGGTCGGAATCCCAAAAGAAGTGGCCATGGAGCTCACAGTTCCGGTACGGGTGAACGAGTTCAATCTGGAATACGCCAAAGAGCTTGTGAGGCGCGGTCCCGACAACCACCCGGGGGCCAACTACCTCATAAGACCAGACGGTCAGAGGCTCAAGATTACCGAGAGGAACAAGGAGACCCTGGTTGAGAGGGTGGACATCGGATGGGTTGTTGAGAGGCACGTTATCGACGGGGACATTGTACTTTTCAACCGCCAGCCCTCCCTCCACAGAATGTCCATGATGGGGCACGAGGTCCGTGTGATGTCAGATAAGACTTTCAGGCTGAACCTGCCCGTCTGTCCACCTTACAACGCCGACTTCGACGGTGACGAGATGAACCTCCACTGCCTGCAGAGCGAGGAGGCCAGGGCGGAGGCAAGAATAATAATGAAGGTGCAGGAACACATTCTATCGCCCCGTTTCGGCGGCCCTGTAATCGGAGCCATACACGACCACATCTCCGGGATCTTCCTTCTTACCTACCGCAACCCCATGTTCACCAAGGATGAGGTGTATTACCTCCTGCATAAGACCTCCTTCAAAGGAGCTCTTCCAGACCCCGACAGGGTCGTTGACGGTGTGGAGTACTGGGGTGGGAAGACAGTCTTCAGCCTTCTCCTGCCAGGAGACCTCAACATGGAGTACCGCGCATCCATATGCGAGAACTGCTCTGTCTGCACAAAAGAGAAGTGCGAATATGACGCCTATGTCTATATAAAGGACGGGAAGCTCCTCGCCGGGGCCATAGACGGTGCCTCCATCGGGGCATTTAAAGGAAAGCTCCTTGAAAGGATTGTGAGGGATTACGGCACTGACGAGGGGCGAAGGTTCTTAGACGACGTCACCCGCCTTGCAATAACAACCATATCGCATGTGGGCTTCTCCACCGGAATCGATGAAGAGGACATCCCCCCCGATGCTCAGAGTCAGATAGAGGAGGTCCTCCAGAATGCGATCAGCAAGGTTGACGAGCTTGTGGACGCATACAGAAAAGGGCTGCTGGAGCAGATGCCCGGCAGGTCGCTGGAGGAGACCCTCGAGGTGGAAATCATGAGGGTTCTGGGCAGGGCGAGGGATGAGGCGGGCAGGATCGCCGGGAGATATCTCGGTCTGGAGAATTCGGCGGTCATCATGGCCAAGAGCGGTGCAAGGGGCTCTATGCTTAACCTCTCCCAGATGTCTGGCTCTATAGGACAGCAGGCGGTCAGAGGGGAGAGGATACACCGCGGATATTACGACAGAACTCTTCCCCATTTCAAGCGGGGAGACCTTGGAGCCTTTGCTAGAGGGTTCGTCAAATCCAGTTATAAACGAGGCCTCTCCCCCATAGAATATTTCTTCCACAGCATGGGAGGGAGAGAGGGCCTGGTGGACACAGGTCTATCTTGACAGAAGCGTGAGGAACACCTCCGGCACCATCATACAGTTCTTCTACGGCGAGGATGGTGTGGATCCATCAAGGTCCACCAGAGGAGAGCCAGTGGATTATGACAACATTATATATCAGGTGACCCTGAAGCTGGGAGAAGCGGGGGGGAGATAAATGAGAATAAGGGAGATTCTCAGGCTGCTCAGAGAAGCGGGTGTCTCCAAGGACGCCATCCGGGTGATGAAGGACAAAGGCATAACCACCAAACAGCTTTATTCAATGTCCCTGAAGGACCTCAAGAAGTTACTGCCGGATCCAGAGGACGCAGAGAACGTTTACCTCATGGTGAAGGAGATCAGGACGGAAGAGGAGAAAGATAGAGAGGTCAAATTGCTAGAAAAAGAGAAACCCCTCCCCCCCTTCGTTGCGTCCGAGAAGGAGGAGGGGGGCGAGTTGTCAAAGCTCCTTTCCGCCGCCAAAGGGGAGATAGGTTTCATCTTCACCATCTCAAGCGACGATGAACTTCAGAAGCTCATGGACTCTATTGATAAGAAGAAAAAGGGAGTTTTGATTCCCTTCAACTTCAAGATTCACCCCTCTCGCTTTACTCTCCCCATAATAACATATGTGTATGTCAAGGGCAGCGGTGTGCGTGCTGCTCTGTTGGTGGACGAGATAATAGCGGAGGGGGCCGAAGAGATCGTTAAGAAGGAGGGCACTCCACTCACCGCACCTCCCCGGATATCCTCTGCCATAAGGGCGAGGGATGGGTTTGTGGTTCCGAAGGAGGTCCCGCTCAAGAGGTTTACAAACCTTGATGGAAAGCCTGTCAAAAGCGCTAGACAGTACACCCTGATCAACATCGCAAAGAATCGCCTTGAGGAGGTGGGAGCTGAGCTGAAAGGAGAGGAGAAGAGGGAGGAAGTGGAAAAGACTGCAAAAAAAGGTAAAAAAAGAGGCGCTCCAAGAGGGAGAGGCGCTAAAATCACCAGGGAGGTCATTGAAAAGATAAGTGTGGAGAAGGCCACCAACTCCAGCCTGATAGAGGAGTTCCTGAAGAAAAGAAAGGCCACTCTGCCGCCTGACCTCAAAGAATATCTGGCAATTGAAACCTATCAGGAGAAGCTACCGAAGGAGAGGACAGAGAAGATAACAGATGTGGTTGTAAAGCTCTGGAGGCTGACGGACAAGCTCCTCAAAGAGCTGGATACCGATCCTGATGAGACGGTCTACAGACTGCCCTCCAAAAGCTATTACGTTCTCGCCAAGAAGCTCATTGAAAAGGAGGTCCCCGAAGTGGCTTATGAGGAGATCACAAAAAGAGCGCTTATTGAATACAACAAGAACCTTGTGGACCCTCACGAGTCGGTGGGGATCGTGGCGGCGCAATCCATCGGGGAGCCCGGCACTCAGATGACCATGAGAACCTTCCACTATGCGGGGGTGGCCGAGATCAACGTGACTCTGGGTCTTCCGAGGCTTATCGAGATTGTGGATGCCAGAAAGACCCCCTCAACGCCCATGATGGAGATTCATCTCAAAGAGGACATAAGGAAGGACTTGAGCAAAGTTAAAAGCCTGGCCAACAAGATTGAGAAGACCACCGTAGAGGACGCAGCCAATCTTGACCTGGACCTCTTCAACATGATCATCAGAATAAAACCTGACAAGAAGATATGTGAGAAGAAGGAGATCACCATAGATGATTTTCTGGAGGGGCTGAGGAGGGTAAAGGGGGAGATCAATGTGGAGGGGGATGAGATCGTATGTGCTGGGAATAGAGGCCGCCAGAAACGCCATCCTTGAGGAGGCCTCCAGCACTCTGAAGGAGCAGGGCCTCTCTGTGGATTTAAGACACCTTATGTTGGTTGCCGATGTTATGACCAACACCGGGGTGGTGAGAGCAATAGGAAGGCACGGCATATCAGGTGAGAAGTCCTCTGTCCTGGCAAGGGCCGCCTTTGAGATAACTACCACCCACCTGCTTAACGCTGGGGTGGTGGGAGAGCTGGACCCGCTCCAGGGCGTGGCGGAGAACATAATAGTAGGTCAGCCTATCACCTTAGGAACGGGTGCGGTGAAGCTTGTCTACACCCCCCGGGCGATGAAACCAAAAGCGAAATAGGAGGAATCGGCGCATGGACATAAAGAGAGCCCTCAGGGAAGCCATCTCCACAGGAGAGGTTTGTATCGGGTATAAGAGCACTGTGAAACATCTGGAGAGAAAGAAGGAGATAAAGCTGGCCATAGTTTCCAAAAACTGTCCCAGAGAGTACGTGGATGCGCTCCAGAAGAAGAAGGTGAAGATATACGTATACGACGGTACGAATCTGGAGCTGGGCGCTACCTGTGGAAAGCCCTTCGCCATATCCGTGGTGGGCATCTCAGACCCCGGGGAATCGGAGATACTTCTTCTTAAGGAGGAGAAGCGATGAGAGGGGGGCAGGGGGAGCTAAAAACTTTTAATAGACAAATCCACTTTATGGATGTGGGCAGAATAAAAATGAAGAATCCAGACAAAAAAACCCAGAGGGGGTAGATATGAAATCCATCATTAAAGGCGTTCTAGAGCGCGAGGAGAAGAAGGCTAGGGAGAAGATGAGCGCTGGGGGAGAGCCTCTGAGGGCTCCTGTGGAACAGCCCATCCGGAGGGAGGCTCCCGCCCGGCTGACCTCTGAGGACGAAGATCTCAGGAGGGTCTTAGAGAGTCTTAAAACGAACATAAAGATCGTCGGCACGGGAGGGGCGGGATGCAACACTATAAACAGACTGGTTGAGGAGGGTGTTGTGGGGGCAGACATATATGCCATGAACACCGATGCCCAGCACCTGTTAACGATCCATGCTCCCCACAAGATCCTTTTGGGGAAGAGGACCCGCACCCGTCATAGCGAAGATCGCCAGGGAGATAGGTGCTCTGGTGATAGCCATAGTCACCCTCCCCTTCTCCGCCGAGGGTGTGGTGAGAATGCAGAACGCAGAGTACGGCCTTGACAGGCTCCAGGAGTACACGGATACCATCGTGGTCATCCCCAACGACAAGCTCCTTGAGATCGTGCCCCGCCTGCCGCTGAACGCCGCCTTCAAGGTGGCGGATGAGATTCTCATGAGGGCCATCAAGGGCATAACCGAGATTATAACCAAGGTGGGGCTTGTAAACCTGGACTTCGCCGACCTCAAGACGATAATGAAGGGCGGCGGAGTGGCCATGATCGGCATAGGCGAGTCCGACGAGAAGGACGACAAGGCCGAGAAGGCTGTTGAGGCCGCCATCAACTCCCCTCTTCTGGAAGTGGACATAAGCGAGGCCACCGGTGCACTCATAAATGTCACCGGCGGAGAGGAGATGACAGTGGCCGAGGCGGAGGCCGTGGCTGAGATCATACACAAGAGAATCAACCCCCACGCGAAGATCATCTGGGGAGCCCAGATCGACCCGGAGATGGGGGACACTTTAAGGGTGATGATAGTACTCACCGGGGTGAAATCGAAACAGATCCTGGGGAGGACCACAGGGAAGGTGGGCCAATCCAGGTTCGGCATAGATTTCATAAGGTAGGGGCTATAGAAAGGGTGAAGGTGTATGGACATCATTGAGTTCGCCAGGGAGAGGCAGAGGTGGCTTGACACCAAGCTTAAGAACCTAGGCAAGGGAGGGGGTAAGAGAGGCTACATCAGGGTTCTTAAGATGGCGAGAAGACCCGATTCGGAGGAGTACAGCAGAACGGTGATCATAACGGGTCTCGGGATGATCCTCATCGGGCTTTTGGGGTTCGCCATATATCTGCTGTGGACCTACCTTCCCGGGGCGCTGATGAGACTTTTAGGACTTGAATAGGGGGGGAGAAGGGGGAAGAGGAGGAGGTGATCTTCCCGGAGACGATCCCTATCCAGGAGGGTAAGAAGGAAAAAATACCCCATCTACGCCATACTCTCACCGCCTAAACTGCGGGGCTACGTTCTGGTTGAAGGTGTGCTGAACACCAAGGCGATAGAAAGCCTGATCAGGGGAATGGAGTACGTGAGGGGGATCATAGAGGGGGAGGCCTCCTTGGAGGAGATCGAGCACTTCCTCGAGCCCGCCGCGGCGGTCTCCGGAATAGGGGAGGGTGACATCGTGGAGATCATAGCCGGTCCCTTCAAGGGCGAGAAAGCCAGAGTGCAGAGAATAGACGAGGCCAGGGAGGAGATCACCGTTGAACTATTCGAGGCCATGGTCTCTATACCGGTCACCCTGAAGGGGGACCAGGTAAGGGTTCTTGAGAAGGAATCCAGGGAGTGAACGACAACTTGAGAAGAGGTGTGGGTTATGGCAGAGATTGTAGAACTGCTCGTTGACGGCGGCGAGGCCACCGGCGGTCCACCTGTCGGGCCGGCCCTGGGGCCGCTGGGAATAAACGTGGGTGAAGTGGTCAAGAAGATAAACGAGCTCACCGCCCCCATGAAGGGCATGAAGGTTCCGGTGAAGGTCATCGTGGATCCGACCACGAAGTCCTTCGAGATAGAGGTGGGCACCCCGCCGACCTCAGCCCTGATACTGAAGGAGCTGGGGCTTGAGAAGGGTCCGGGGGACAGAAGCCAGATGAAACAGCTCTCCCTCACTCTGGACCAGGTGAAGAGGATCGCCGAGATTAAGATGAAGAACATGCTCTCGGAGGATCTGAAGAGCGCCATGCTGGAGGTTATAGGAACCGCCCTCTCAATGGGAGTGTCCGTTGAGGGGAAGGACCCCCGGGAGATACAAAAGTTAATAAAGGAAGGGAAGTTATAGGGGCGCCCAAATCATGTGCCATCGTAGGAGAGCCGCGTTGAGCTGGCCATAAACCTCAAGGACGTTGACCTCTCAAACCCCAAAAACAGAATCAATGAGGAGATAGTTCTTCCCAAGGGCAGGGGAAAGCCCGTGAAGGTGGCTCTCTTCGCCGGGGACGAGCTGGCATACAAGGCCAAAGATGTGGCCGATCTTGTGATCCCCGGGGAGGAGATTCCGGATCTGGGGGAGGACAAAAAGAGGGCGAAGCAGCTCGCCAATGAATACGATTTTTTCCTGGCCGAGACCACATACATGCCGCTTGTGGGTAAACATCTGGGTGTCGTTCTCGGTCCCAGGGGGAAGATGCCCAAGCCCATCCCGCCTTCGGCAGACCCCAGACCCTTGATAGAGAACCTGAGAAAGATGGTAAGGGCCAGAAGCAAGGACCGCCCCACCTTCCACGTGCCCGTGGGGGTGAGGGACATGCCCCCAGAGGAGATCGCCCAGAACATCGAGGCGGTACTCAGCAGAATAATATCCAAACTGGAGCGGGGCGAGATGAACATCCGTTCGGCCTATGTGAAGACCACCATGGGCCCTGCGGTGAGGATACTGTGAGGAGGTGACGGGGATGGCACACGTAGCTAAGTGGAAGTACAAAGAGGTGGAAGAGGTCGCTGAGATCTTAAGGAAGTATCCGGTGGTGGGAGTGGCAAGTATCTTCAAGATCCCTGCCCCGCAGCTCCAGAGCATACGCAGTGAGCTGAAGGAGCACCTCCTCATCAGGGTGGTCAAGAACAACCTAATCAGGCTCGCTCTTGAGAAGGCTGCTGCGGATAAGAAAGGGATAGAGAAGCTGGAGGATCTCATTGATGGGCCCACAGCCATAGTGGCCTCGGACCTGAACCCCTTCCAGCTCTACCGCATAGTGATGCAGAAGAAGAGCCCCGCGCCGGCCAAAGCGGGGGACATAGCCCCCCACGACATCGTCGTGAAGGAGGGACCCACCTCCTTCAAACCCGGGCCCATTGTGGGAGACTTCCAGAGGGCCGGCATCCCGGCGGCCATAGACAAGGGCAAGATCGTCATAAGAAAGACCACCACGGTGGCGAAGAAGGGGGACAAGATATCCCACGAGCTCGCCCTCGCCCTTTCGAAACTTGAGATATACCCCTTCGAGGTGGGCCTTGACATAAAGGGCCTCTGGGAGGACGGGATCCTGTTCACACCCGACGCCCTCTCGGTGGACATTGATAAGCTGCGCGCGGATGTGGCCACTGCGGCTTCATCTGCCATGAACCTTGCCATCAACATAGGCTACTTAACGCCCGAGACTGTGCCCATCCTTCTGAGCAAGGCTCACATGGAGGCGCTGGCGGTCGCTCTCTACGCGGCCGTGCCTGAGAAGGAGGTCATCGCTGTTCTTCTCAGCAGGGCACACGGTCAGATGCTCGCTCTGGCCTCACTGGCCCCGGACGTGCTCGATGAGGAGCTGAAGTCCCTCATGGGCGAGGTCTCAATGAGCGCTTCTGAAGCGGAGGCTCCAGAAGAGGCCGAGGAGAAGAAGGAGGAGGAAGAGGCCCCTTCGGAAGAGGAGGCCCTCTCCGGTCTCGGCGCTCTCTTCGGTTAGAAGTAGAAAAAAGGAGGTAGGTAGAGATGGAGTATATATACAGTGCGCTTCTCCTGCACTCTGCGGGGAAGGAGATAACGGAGGAGGCTGTTGAGAAGGTGCTCAAGGCAGCAGGTCTCAAGCCCGATCCCGCAAGGGTGAAGGCCCTTGTGGCATCCCTGGCGGATGTCAACATAGAGGAGGCTATAAAGAGCGCTGCCTTCGCACCTCAGGCCGCCCAGCCCGCCGGAGCGGCCCCGGCCGCCGCACCTGCGGAGAAGAAGGAAGAGGAGAAGAAGGAGGAGGAAGAGGCCCCTTCGGAAGAGGAGGCCCTCTCCGGTCTCGGCGCTCTCTTCGGCTGAAGGGATGGTACGGTGGACCAGGAGAACCTGGTGTCTGCCTTATACCTCCCCGGGGGGTGGGTGGGATGCACCCCCCACCTCCTCAGTTCAGGGTAGAGCTGGGGAGAGGCTTTTTTATTATCTCTTAACTGTTCATATGGGCCACCAGCGGGAATGGACCCCGCTTTTTCTCAGAACCTCTCCGGAGAGCCGAAGGGCCTCTCTCTCCACCCCCTCAAGGGCCCTCAGCACCTCCGCCGCCTCCGTCTCCCCCAGGACCTCCACGGCCTCCTCATAATCAAGAATGTGCCTGCCGCCCCCCGGGAGGTAGAGTATGTCAAGAAGAAGGTCCTCCCACACCACCTCCCTCTCCCTGATCTCAACGCCCCTGGCGGCGTTCAGGTAGACCCCCAGGGGGGAGGGGCTGGAAAGCCAGCTGTAGAGGACCCAGTTCGCCCCCTCCACGAAGACCCCCAGTGACTCCACCCCCCGGGGAATGCGCAGGGGCCCCACGGAGTACTCCCTGCCGGTGATGTGCCCGGCAAGGAGCCACCCCTCTCCCCTTCTGAGGACCTGAAGGGGGAAGGTCTCCTCTCCCCCGTCCCACAGCCTCTTTCTCTCCCTGAAGCCACTCTCCTCCTCAGCCATCCTATCAGATTACTCCCAGCTCTTTGAGCTTCTCCTCCGGGACCGTCCCGTCCTCCCTCCACCCCCGGGCCCTGTAGTAGTCCCTTCTCATCTCCTCCTCTTCCTCCTCCGTTATGTAGGAGCCCTTGGAGGGGCCCTCCGGGATGGGCAGGGTCTTTATCCTCCTGGGGAGGGAGTCGTCCTTCCAGGTTATGCCCTGCCTCAGGTTGATGACCCTCTTCATGTTGTTCAGCCTCTCCCCCACCCGGAGAAGCTCCTCCTCCCCCAGGCTGATTCCGAGGTTTGCCTCAAGAAGCTCCCTGTAGTTCTGAAGGAGGTAGATGCCCCTGGAGAACTTGCAGACGCCCAGGGTGTCGTAGACCGCCATGAAGTCCTCCATCTCCTTGATCTCCCGCCCCTTGTTCTTCGCGGAGAAGCGGTCCACCCCCTCAAACCTCCAGAACTTCCCGGTGAGCTCAAGGGCGTAGACTCCCGATTTGAGGTGGCAGGCCCCCCTGTGGGAGACCATGAACCCAAGGCCCATGCCCTTGATCCCCCTGACATCGTATGCGGGAGGCTCCTGGCCCTTCACATGAACGGCCCACTCCTCAGAGCCCTTATTCAGCTTCTCGGCGGCCCTCTTCACACCCTCGGCGAGGAGGTCTCCGAGGCCCTCCCGGTGGGCGATCTTCTCTATCATCTTAAGCAGTGCCTCTGGGTTGCCGAAGGTCAGGGGCACCCCGCCGGTATCCTCATCGGTGAGCACACCCCGCTCGTAGCTCTCCATGGCCCAGCCGATAACGCCGCCTGTGGATATGGTGTCCATGCCCAGCTGGTCGCAGAGAAGGTTCGCCTTCGCCAGCGCCTCCACGTCGGGGTTCCCGACGTTTGAGCCCAGTGCGAAGAGGGTCTCGTACTCTATCCCGTCAAGGGCGGTTCCCTTATACGGGCTTGCAGCAGCCGTAGCACGCCTTGTTCTTGATGGAGTACCTGGGGGCCCAGTAGTAGGGGTCTATCTTTTCCCTCTCCTTGAACACACCCTCCCTCCAGTTCCTTGTGGGGAAGGTGCCGCGCTCTCTGTTCATCCACTCCAGGAACTCCCCGGTTCCGTATTTGGTGTCGTCCCTGTACGCCGGGGACTCCTTCATGGTCTCCGTCCACCTCTTCAGGAGCTCCAGGGCCCTCCGGGGGTCCTTGGGTCTCACAGAGAGGGTGCCCCTCACAGCCAGGGCCTTGAGGTTCTTATAACCCCACACCGCCCCCAGCCCTCCCCTGCCAAACTGCCTGTGGTCGCTGTCCACGCAAGCGAAGCGCACCAGCCTCTCCCCGGCGGGCCCTATTGAAGCCACAATCATCCTTCTGTCACCCTCAATCCTCCTTATCTCCTCCTGGGTGTCGTGTGTTGTCATGCCCCAGAGGGGTGTGGCGTCCTTGAACTCCACCTTCTCGTTTCGTATCACAACGTAGGTGGGGCGCTCGGCCTTTCCCACGATGACAAGGGCGTCGTACCCAGCATGCTTGATCTCAGCGCCTATGGGGCTGCCGGAAGTGGAGTCGGAGAACGTTCCCGTCAGCGGAGAGACCGATGTTATCTGGCACTTCCCCCCCGTGGGGACCGGAAGGGCATTGAAGACCCCGGGGGTTATCACAACAGGGTTCTCCGCAGAGAGGGGCTCCACCCTCTCCTTCACCATGTCAAAGAGGATCTTCGTGGCGAAGCCGTTCCCCCCCAAGTACTTCTCGTACCACTCCTCCGGGACGTCCCGTATCTCGTAGGAGGGCTTGCTGAGATCGATCCAGAGCATCTTCCCGCTCATTCCTGCAGGGGGCATCTCAGACCACCTCCTTCATGAGCTCTTTTGTCCTCTTTATCTCCTCCTGATCCGCCTCGGCGAACTCTATGGCCCCCGCCGTGCAGACCTTCACGCACTGGGGGTCCCCGCCGCAGAGGTCGCACTTGTAGGCCTTCCCGTCTATCATCTGGATGACCTTCATGGGGCACCTCTGGTAGCAGATTCTGCACCCTATGCAGGTCTCCTTATTTATCACCACAACCCCTGAGGGGTCCCTCGTTATGGACCCCGTGGGGCAGACCTCCATACAGAAGTTCTCACCGCAGTCAACCCCCTGTGTGCAGGCCAGGGGCAGATCCACGGTGACGCCCTTCCTGTAGACCTGGATGTAAGCCAGGAGAGGGTTCACCTCCCCGTGATGGTACAGAGCACAGGCAACCTCACACAGTTTACAACCAGTACACTTCTCTGGATGCGCTATGATGCTTTTCACCATTTGCTTTCCCCCACAAAAACTGTGTCATCTCCAAATAAAGGTGAAAAATATAAAGGTTATCTATGCACAACCGTTCATATCCCTCCCCCCGGGGGGTGGGGGGAGAAAGACAATCATCCATGGGAACAGAAGCAACGTGGGGGGGAGAGGCTTCCCCGGGGTGGAACAGAATTGGAAGGGTAGGGTTATATCCGCCCTCCCCTCCCCGGGAAAGGTTTATATTGTGGCAAAATAATTACTTGTAATGATGATAGCCACCAGGGACCTCACATACAAAGGAAGGAGAAATTCCCAGAGAAACCGAGTTACAATTTATGCTCGTTATGTAATGAAAGGTCTGGGAGAAATAAAGTGTCTGCTGGATATGGTCAAAGGTGAGAAAAATGGGTGAGTTCATATATTCTGCCGGATTCAAAGACAGCACGATCTTCCCATATCCTTACAGAACCAAAGAAAAAGCGAAATTCATATATTCGGGGTTAAGCATAGTCCGGGCGGTGTGGCTTACCATCAGATTCAAAGAGTGGGAACCAATGATAGCATTATGGAGAGAGTAATCATGAATAAAGAAATTAAAACCAAAGGGGAGATAATACTGGAGAAAGGAGAAAGAACAGGTGACTTCTGGGCATTCAAAGAGGAACCATTATCAAAAGAGAGTCAACTAATGTTATTTGATAATGTTCAATTTATCTATGAATTAGCATTGGCACAACTTGAATTAAAGGCTTTGGGAGTGCATTTTGAAGTGACAAATGGACTTAGAGAATTTAGGCTTTTGGATGAACCTAAAGACGTGGAATCTCTCAGAAAGAAACTTGCTTATTTCAAATTGATAAAAGGTGAATATACTGATTATTTCTACATTGTAAAAAAGAATAGAACAAGATCCGTAAATCAATACTTGACTCACTGGATATACCCTTACAAGGGGAAATTCCACCCTCAAATGATTAGGGCATTACTTAACATCATAGGGTTAAACAAAGACGATACTGTGCTAGATCCATTTATTGGAAGTGGGACGACAGCAGTAGAAGCTCAACTCTTAGGTATCAATTGTATAGGTATTGATATATCACCTTTATGCATTCTCCAAAGCAGAGTGAAAACAGAATCAGTGGAAGTTTTACCTGAAATATTAGAGTGGAAAGATAAAATTCTAAAAAGGGTTGGAGTGAACTTGTTTAATCTAGAC
>NJDV01000080.1 GCA_002254765.1 Thermoplasmatales archaeon ex4484_36
CCATAGTTACCCTGGAGGGGATAGGTCATCAAAAGTATCTGGCCATGGTAGGAGGGGTCAGTTAACGCCTCCTGATAGCCCGTCATCGATGTATTGAAAACAACCTCCCCAAAGGCCTCCCCCTCCGCCCCGAGACCTTTTCCCTCGAAAATAGAGCCGTCCTCCAGAACAAGCACTCCCTTGAACTCTTCACAGGAGGACATCGGCGGGAACCCCGTATGAGATTTGTACATAATAGGATGGTGATAAAAAAAGTTTCTCTCAGCCCCCCGGATAATTCTGTTGAGTGGGTGGAAGGAACATCTCAAAGAGGTTTTCAATGAGATAGCTTTATATACAGGCATCATTTAGTTGGAAGTCCGGCAGGTGCTTGAGATGGCAAGGTTTCCGGAGGCTGAAAGAAGACTGCTCTATAAGAAGATATGCATGAAATGCAATGCCAGAAACCCCATGAAGGCTACCCATTGCAGAAGATGCGGCTACAGGGGCTTGAGGCCCAAATCCCGGGAGAGCAGGGGTAAGTGATCAATGGGCACCTGGCCGTATACGGTGTAGACCTATTTTTACTGACTCCCCAATGCTCTTAAAGGGAGTCTTTTCCGTATCCTCCTTTCCCTGAGGGTAACTCAGGTATCCGTAGTGTCTTGCAGCCCTCTCAATGGCAGATATAAAGGTCCAGTAGAATGGGATCATTAAGGTCCCCCACCACCGGTCGTCAAAGTAGTCCTTTAAAATTCTTTTACCCTGCCTTATCCCATGGGTCAGGCATCTTTTGAGAAGCTCAACGTGGGCCTCAGAAAGTTTATAGGCCTTGAACCAATCCCTGTCCTTAAGAAGCCCCATGGGGACGAAGAACATGGGCATTATAATGGCCTTGAAGTCCCACAGCTCATCTACAAGCTCCAATGTCTTTATTATGTCATCTTCTGTCTCCTCAGGTAACCCGGTGATGAGGGTCATAGCAGGGGTCAGGTGGGTGTCCTCCATGATTCCCGCGGCCTCCACCACCAGGGATGGCCATTCCTTGGTGTCAAAGGGTTTGGCCTTGGCCGGCATAATCTTCTCTGCCAGCCGGGGCGAACCCGTTTCCACCCCGATCTCCGCCCCCCACCAACTCTGGTTTTCATCCAGCAGTATCTCCGCACACCTTGTGATTAGCTTATCGTCTCTCTCGCCTTTGACTAGGGCAGCTATGGAGGCGTGCGACCATACGAGCTTTCTATAATGCTTCTTGCCCAGCCTCATCAGTTTAAGCACCTTTTCTGCGTTCGGTATCACCCCTTTTGCGCCGTAGAGAGGAACATCCTCGGACTGGAATATGCCATCCTTCACTCCACCCCTGACGTTCACTAAGATTTCTTTTTCTATGTTCTTATATGGTATGAACCTCAAAGGCCTTAAGGTGACGGAGCAGAACTTGCAACCTCGAGGACAGCCCCTCATAATCTCAACCATCCCGTTCACCGAGGGAGCCTTGATTGTGGGAATCTCTCTAAGCAGCGGGGCCTCCTTGGGGGGCATAGTGACCCACTCTGGGAGCTTCTCCCCCCTCAGGGCCTTTTCCACAAGCTCCACCACTATTCTCTCCCCCTCCCCCTCTACAACGGTGTCAACCCCCCACCTCTTCCTCTCCTCCTCCCTGTAAGACCACTGCCACGCCGCAGGGCCACCAGCTATGATCTTCAGCCCTCTCTTCTTTGCCGCCCTTATCTCCGGCTTCTCCATGAACTCTTCGAAGGAGAGGGCGTTCACCGTCTTCATCTTAAATATTGAAGCGAAGGTGGAAGAGGGTGGTCCGAAGCCGAAATAATCATGGTGGGAGATAAGGAGGACCTTGGCGTTCTCAAGGTGTTTTTCCAAATGGTCAGGGTCTATGATCTGGGCATCGTACCCAGCGTTCTGAAGTGCGGCCTCTATCTTCCTCATACCGTAAGGGGCCTGCCAGGGCCTCCCCTCTGAGTCTACCTTCATTCTCGGGGCAAAAAGGTACATCCATACGCCTCTCGGAAGCAGAACGGGTGCCCCTGTAGCCCCGAATCCCAGGAACTCCTTGCCATGGTGGTTGCTTATTAGGGTTCTATCCGTGGACAGAACCACCTCGGTCATAGCTCACACCCCTTCTATCAGCCTTCTTAGAGACCCCTCAAGGCACTTGAGCTCTTTCCTAAGCTTGTCAAGCGCCCTCTCTCCCTTATCCTCCTCGTCCAGTGTCCTGAGGAATGGTCTTATATGCCCCTCCAGAAGCTCTCTGACAAACATGTTGAAGCTCTCCGCCAGTCCCTTTGAAGGCCAGTAGACATTCCTGCCGCCTCTGCGGGCCTTTTCCACCAGGTAATGTCTTCTTAAGCGCATAAGGGAAAGGGAGATGGAAGCGGGGCTGTAGCCGGTACTCCGAGACAGCTCTCCTGCAGTCATAGGCTCATCGGAGAGTATGAGGGCTGTCAGCACCGCACTATCGCTCTCCGAGAACCCCAATTTCTTGAGAAGGTTCTGGGTGTGATGTGCAGCTTTACTCTTCATGGAACCACCTCAGCCCTTTAATATATTTTAAAATATTTAAAACCTGTGAAGAACCGACTGAGTAATCAAGAGCATTGAAAGAGCTGATAAGATGGCAGAGAGGCGATGTTAAGGAGGGAAAGAGATATTGAAAAAAGAGTTGCGGAAAGAAAAGAGGGGGTGGTCAGAGAAAAAGAAAGGGGGGAAAGGGGATGAGAGAAATCATTCTTCTTCTATTCCCTCCCCTTTCTTCCTGGTGAAGATATACACCAGAAGGGCCAATACTAGAAGCACTACGACTACGATAATGATCATCGCTGCAGTGCCTACTCCCTCCCTCTCTTTAGGCTGCTTAAGCTCTCCGGAGAAAGCTGGTGCAATGTTCTCACCGCCTTCGCTGGTTGAGAAGTGATAAGAATACTTTCTGCCCTCTTCGAACCTCTCTTCAGATATCTCTGCGTGGTAGACCCCCGGACTCTTCTCAGTCAGTTTGAACGACCCCACACCCTCTATCACGATGTAGATGGTGCTGTTAGGAGTGGCCTCAACATCCACAACCCAGTTCCCGTCCTGAATCTTCACCTCAGCGGAGGTTATGTTCACCTTGGGGGTGGGGCCGGGCCCGGGGGGTACACCTCCCCCTTCTATCACCACCCTCAGAACGGCGGATGTCTCAAGCTCCCCGTCGCTCACCACGATTACAGGGTAGACTGTGTGCAGGGTTGTATTTGAAGGAAAGAGGAAGGTGACGGAAGTGCCGTTCACTGTGGCATAGGTGCAATTCATCACCCGTACGGTGAGGTTTTTAATTGGTGTCTCCACATCTCCTATTATTGATGAGAGGTTGAGGGTGTAGTTCTCTCCTGCCCTCACCGTGACATTCCAATCCCCGGGTGCGTTTATGAAGGGGGCATCGTTCACCGCTGTGACATTCACCGAGAGGGTGACCTTTGTGCTCGCCCCGCTGAGGTCTGTTGCGGTGACTTCAACGGTTCCATTGCCGTAATAGTTCTCCCTGGCGGATAGCGGTTGCGGTGAAGGAATACTTTGGTGCACGGCCTCCCGAGGCATCCCAAATATAGACGGGCATCTTAAGCAAGGTCCACCCCACAGGGAGGGTGTCGTTGAAAAGAACCTTCCTCTTTTCCGCTGTGACGGTCAGGTGTGCACCTTCAAGAGGTGTGCTCAAAGGCTCATCTATTACCGTTATGTTCACATCGTCTTGGAGGATGAGAGTGGCATTGTCCCCGGATACCTGCACACCGAAGAAATCAAAGTCTATATGGTAAAGGTCTACCACGAGCCCCTCCGGGCCGCTAGCGTCCTCTATAGCGATGGCATCCTCTTCTGATGACATAAGTGAGACGTTCGTTAGGCTGATCTTACCGTCAGCAACGAGCTGAAGTGCCCCAGATACGGAAAAGATCTGAAGGTTACTAAGGGTGAGATTGTGGCAAATGGCGGGACCCAACGAATATATGGCCTTTCCCGCCTCGGCGATAAGCCCGTAGGAGATGTCCACCATATTGAGGTTCCCATAGAGGGCAATGCCGCTCTCAAGCACCCCTGCATCGCTCTTTTCCAGAAGGAAACGGCCGATAGTTATCTGGGAGTTATCCCTCTCCAGGTATATCCCGGCCGCACCGCTGATCACGATGTCTAGGTCGTGCAAGGTCACGTTATTGCAGGCTCTCAGGTGGATGGCGGAACTTACCTCCCCCCTAGCTTTTATGTATCCAACATCCAGACTATCTACACTATCCAGCAGCACGGCATCCTGTGTGATATTCGCGAAAGTGAGTCTCATGATACTGGACTCCTCCACGGGGGTGGTATGGACGACAAGACCTGCCGAGCTGTTAGCGATGTAGCCGTAATCCAGTGTGATAGCCGCCCCTGAGAAGCTTATGGCAGTCTCGGTGTTCACAATGGAGAAGTGCGTCCCTGTGATCTTGCCGCCTTCCAGGACCCTGATGCCCTTCCAGAACACCTCTTCATTTGAGGGTACAAAGGATATGATGCCATCCTCCTCTCCTCTGAGCTCCAGAGTACCCTTCACCGTGATGATGGAACTGGAGTCTGTGTACAGCGTGGTGCCTGAAGTGACCACCAGAGTGCCCTCGGTCTCTATCGTGACATTCCCTAGTATGTAGGAGCTCGCTGAGGTCTCGAAATATGTGTCAATAACTCCCTGAAGAATCGGAGGCATCCTGGTTTTCTCACCAAAAGAATCGCCTGCAATCAGAGGAAGCGCAGCAAGCAACATAACAGCAGCAACCATAAGACTTACGCTGCTCGCCCTCATTTTCTCACCTCCATCAACTTTTTTTAAATCTTCTGGCCACTTTCCCGTAAATACCATCTAAAGAGAACTACTATAAAAGGATTACTCACACCTGCAGAGGCTTAGCCTGGGGTCCTTCCTCTCCACATCCCTCAAAAATGGCTATTCCCTCCCAATGTATATGGATAGAAAGGGGGGAAAGAAATTCTTATATTTCCTTTTATTATACGTCAGGTTGAAGCAGTGTTGGGAGGACTTGAGAATGGGACTTAAAACAAGAATGTTTCTGGCAATCTCACTGCTCTTCGGCATACTTTTTGCTTTCTTTATGGGCCTAACTTATTACTTTTACTACGTAGGGGCCATAGGTGGAATATGGATTATAATAATTCCGGTAGCGCTTGCAGTGGCTATTGTGCTCCTTCAATGGGCCCTCTCCCCCCTTATTCTCAAGTGGATCTACAAGATAGAGTGGGTGGCTGGTTACACCCCCGAGATAGACACCTATATTGAGGATGTCGTGAGAAAGTACAACATCAAAAAGCCCACTCTAGGCATTATCAGAGATGGCAATCCCAACGCCTTCTGTTTCGGTTGGACTCGAAACAAAAGTTTCCTAGTGATCACGGAGGGCATCCTCCGCTACTGTGATGAGGATGAGGCCAAGGCTGTGGTGGGTCACGAGCTGGGGCATATAGCACACAATGACTTTGTTGTAATGACCATAGTAGCTGCGGTCCCCTTGATCTTCTACGTAATCTTTAGGGGAGCCATTGCTCTCCTTCGTGCCAGCGGAAGGAGCAGGGGCAAGTCATCCGGATACGCTGCTATGGCAGCTATAGTGGTAGCTGCCGTTTCCTTTGTCATCTATTTGTTGAGCCAGCTTGTGGCGCTTCTCATCAGCAGATACAGAGAGTACTGGGCCGACAGGTTCTCGGCCGAGACCACGGGAGATCCCAGCAAGCTCTCGAGCGCACTTGTAAAGATAGCATACGGACTGGCCGTTGAAGGAGGTGGAGGAAAGGCGGAGAAGGGTCACAGAAGGTATGAGAACGCCCTTATGATCTTGGTGAACGCCACTGCCGGTATGGGTTTTGCGGACAAAGAGAGGATAAAGAAGGCTATGGCATGGGACCTCTGGAATCCGTGGGCATTCTTCCTCGAGCTGAAGAGCACACACCCGCTCCCTGCCAAGAGGATCGTTGAGTTGGACCGCCTGGCGGAGAAGATGGGAAAGCTCCCCTTCATAAAATTTGAAGACGTCCGGAGTCCTACTGGGACGAGTTCATAGAGGACGTGCTGGTCTCCAACCTGTGGGTCTTCTCCTTCCCACTTTCACTGCTGGTCTTCCTCTACAGCGACTTTACAAAGGCGGTGGGCACCTTTTTCGTTTCCTTGGGCGTTTTCATCCTTATCTACTTCCTCACGCTGAAGTACCCCTTCTCCTTCAAGAAGAGGAATGTAGGAGAGCTTCTGGAGGACGTGAAGGTTTCCCCGGTCAGGAGCAGGCCAGTTATACTTAAAGGAAGGATCATCGGAAGAGGCGTCCCGGGGCTCTTCTACTCGGAGGATCTAAAACTGGATGACGGGACGGGTCTCGTCCTTCTGGACTACCACCAGATAGCCAATTTCATTGACTTCCTTGTGGGAGTATTTGCCACGGAGGAGAAGATAGGTCAAGAGGTTGAGGTATGGGGTTGGTACAGGAGGAAAATCATCCCCTATGTGGAGATATACAAGATGAAGATAGGAGGCAGGTGGAAGAAGATATACACTCAGAAGCTGTACTATGCAGTAGCTGCTCTGTTAGCCCTGCTGGGGGTACCTTTCTTCCTGCTTTAGACCGAAAGGGGAGATGGCGGGTTGCTCATATGGGTGAGAAAAGCCCCCCCGTCTTAATCAGAGAGAAGACCTCAAGGACCATTGTATATGCGGCGTAGAAGAGGGCCATACCTCCTACGGGAAAGGGGAGTGCTGGGAAGATATCGCCCTCCTGCACGTAGAGAGAGGTCCTTACAAGCCCCGCAAGGCAGACCAGGGAGAGGCTGAGTGCCAGTAGGAGAGCTACTATGAGGCCCTGGGCTAGGGTAGTTATTCCCACGGCGGGAAGGATGACGAAGTAGTGTCTCACGATGGAGGCCCCAAGGGCGGAATATATCACCAGATCACCCAGGCCTATCTGCCACTCCCCAGCGTCGTAGAGTCCAATCTCCGTGAAGTCGGGGAGCCCTTTTCCTTTTTTTCTCGCGAGTTTCCGTGGAGTTTTCCTCCCGGGGTGGGCGCTTTTCGCTACCCTTCTCCCTGTGGAGCCTAAAAGGTCCTCCAGCTCTACGATTCTCTTTATAACACCCTTCCTCGCGGCCCTCCAATCCCAGAGGGCGGCGCCGACGGAGAGGGGAAGGATTACATATATGGGAAGGGAGTAGGCCAGAAAGACTCCCAAGATGACCGATATGGCAAGCAGAGCCGCCGGGCGGAAGCGGGGGGAGAAGACTATGGCCCCTGTCAGAGGGAGGGCTATGAGTATGGAGAGGAGGATAAGTGGGACGAACAAATTTTCCCGCCAAAGGCCGGCCCCCTCTAGGAGAAGGTAGCTATCAAGGAGACACCCCAGACTTATTATGAAGAGGAAAAGAGCGGAGAAGATTATGATGAGAGCCCTCTTCTTTCCCCTCTTCAGGAGGAGGTAGAAGGTGAGGCCACTCACCGCCCCGATGGCCACCAGAAGGGCACCATTGACGAGCCCCGAGAAGGCCTTTCCTTTCCCGGTAGGGACCTCAGCAGTGATGTTCTCACCGCTTTCGTTGTACGTGACGGTCTTTGTTCCGGAAGGGACCACACTGGAGAGCTCCTCCTCCGGGATGAGGCCAGTTACTGGTGAAGAGGGGGGAGTGACCTCCTCACCCTCCTTAGCTGAGAGGGAGTTGGTACGAAACTCCTCGATGGATGAGGCTGTAAGGAGGAGGGAGGAGACCAGAACCAGCATGATGACTGGAACGGCCTGAAGAAGCCATCTTGCGGTGACCTTTATGAAAGGACTCATATGTCCACACAAAACCTCACACTATAAAACAGGTTCGAGATTGTCCTCATTGAGGCGAAACCTTTATATGTGGAACGCCCTTAGGACACCTGCTCTTATAAGAAGAGCATCAGGGAGAAAAGAGGAGTATTCCTTTTTTTTCCTTGAGAGACAAGACGAGGTAGATAGTATGAACATCTATGTGGGAAATCTGTCATATGATATGACAGAGGACGATTTGAGGAAAGTGTTTGAGGAATTTGGAAAAGTGGAGTCGGTCAAGATTATAATGGACCGTTACTCTGGAAGGTCCAAGGGCTTCGGTTTTGTGGAGATGCCCGATGAGGATGAGGCCAAAAAGGCTATAGGAGAGCTCAACGGCAAATCCGTGATGGGCAGGGAGATTAAGGTCAATGAAGCTCGCCCCCGCCCAGCTGGCGGCGATAGAAGAAGCTGGTGAGTTTCTAAACGTTGTGACCCCGGGTGCATCCCGGGATTTTTCTTTGCATCCCCCGAGGCAGCCCTCGAGGGTCTATTTCTTTTTGAATGCATTAATATAGTGGGCCCTATTGAGGTTCATGGCCCAGTTTGAGCTCTTCGCCGCTTTCATTATCGGATTTCTCTCCTCCTACGGGCTCCTTCTTTTCACAGCCCGGGGAAAAGAGTTCCCCCCAGCGGTGGAAAGAGATGTCTTTCTCTCCTTCGCCATAGGTGCGGCTTTAGGAGTCGGAACCGCTGTGCTGAGGCTGGCCGCGGTAAGCAGCGTCGCTACCGGGGCCGGGGCGAACCTCTCAACAACCTTTCTTATCCTCTCCCCTATGCTGGCAACCCTGGATCTCTCGAGCCTTCTTATAAGGGCTGCTCTTGGCGGGGATGTAGGGCTCTCCATCACATTTCCCAGTTCTGCGAGGGCTTATGTCAGGCCCATGCTGTTCATGACGATCTTCAACTTCCTCATCGCCTTCTACCAGGTAGACTGGAATCTCTGGCCTATGACTGCCATAACCCTTGTGCTTTCCCTAATCTATCTGCAGAGGATAGGGGTGAGGCTCTCAAAGTTGAGAAGAAAGATGAGACTTCTTGAGAAAAAGCATTACGCCTGAAATATCCCTGTGGCCCTAGCCGCCCTCCGGGCCGCTTTTAGGGTTATGCCATCTCCTAAGATTGTGTATCTTTCGGGCCTTATACGGTGCGCCTCTGTCACGGCCTTCAGGAAGAGCTCCTCGTCCACTCCCAGCTCCACTGCTTTTACGGGGGCGCCGATGTGCTCCAGGAAATCCCTAATCCCCCTCCAGTCAGCTCCCTGGAGGTAAGCGGTCAGTATGGAGGAGAGTCCACACTGCTCCCCATGAAGACCGGGGGAGGGTCTTAAGGAGTCCAGGGAGTGGGATATTAGATGCTCGGCGCCGCTTGCTGGTCTTGAGGATCCCGCCACAGCCATGGAGGTTATTAGATGCTCGGCGCCGCTTGCTGGTCTTGAGGATCCCGCCACAGCCATGGAGGTACCTGACAGTATGATGGCTTCCATCAGCACCTTGACCCCCTCCGGCTGCATATCTCTTATGAGGTCACGGCATTGAAGGAGTCTTCTAGCTGCTAGAAGGGCAAGCTCCGCGGCGACGCGATGCACCCGCTCTCCTTTGATTCTC
>NJDV01000081.1 GCA_002254765.1 Thermoplasmatales archaeon ex4484_36
AGCGGGCCTGCCGGGATTTGAACCCGGGTTAAGGGCTCCGGAGGCCCCTGTGATATCCAAACTACACCACAGGCCCGGGGGACGAAGAGCTCAGGCCCCAGATGAAGACGGGGGATTTATTTTTTCTTGAACTCCGTATACCCGCACCTTCCGCAGTGGTACCTGTCGGAATGCTCCGCCATGAAGGTGCCAGGGCCGCACTTCGGACAGCTCTTCTTGAGCCTTGTGATCTTCCCGCCCTCTATCTTGAAATACCTCTCTGCGCCCATCCGCCTCACTCCTTCTTCTCCTCTATAAGACCTGATCTCTTAAGAAGGTGGTCGGGCTCCACCTTTTTTGCATCCTCAAGGGTGGGGTAGACTCTCACCTCACCCACGCTGGAGTCCCTCCCGTACTCGCTCTTGAGCTGCCTTAAGACAACCGCTTCCTTCTTGAGGTTGAGCGCCTCCTTCAGTAGGGAGAGCACCTCGCTTCTTTTAGGGGTCCCTCCACCCTCATGAAGTACCCTGAAGATGACCTCTTTTCTGTTCAGCAGCGGGTTCTCCCGCTGCGATTCAATCTCAATTTTCATTTCTATCTGCCTCCATCTGACGCAGCAATGCTTCAATATTTTTAACCGTTACGCTGTCCACCTCAACCACCACAATTCCCTCGTCAGGCTGACCGTAAACAACGATAGACCCCTCCCCTCCATATCTTATGAAGAGGAGCGCCAGAAGGTCCTCCTCCCCCTCCACCTCAAGTGCCACCCGCTTCCCCCTCCGGCCTCTCTCTATGGCCTCAAGCACCCTCCCAAAGGCATCCTCGGTTATCCCCCCGGGGGGGTTTTTGCACCTGAGGAAGGTGTAGCCTGCCTCAACCAGCCTCTCCTTCAATTCCAAAGCATGGGGGGAGGGTTCCCTCTTGGTCTTCCAGTCGAAGATAGCTACCTGAGGACACAAGGAGAGGCGAAGGAGTCTCAAAGAGACCTTGTCCCCCACGGAGTACACCACCCTCCCTGAAAGAAGCTCTTTCAAATCCTCTTCAGGGGTGCTATTATCCAGAAGTTTCCCGAGGGGAGATTTGAGCCTTCTTCTCACCCCGGGGGGGAGGTGCAACGCTCTTATCATTCTACCTGACCCTCAGGGCGTATTTCCCGTTGACCTTTATACCCAGTTTCTCAGCGATCTTGCTTCGGGAGTAATCCACTATGATAAGTAGTCCCTGCCACTCTTTGGAAACCTCCCCTCCGCACAAGGGGCAGGTGCTCTCTTCCGTCAGATATCTGCACTTTTTACACGCGTACATCTCCATCACTTCTTCTTTTTCTTCTTCTCCGGTTCCTCCTCCCGGGGTGCATGCCTCTTGTTATAATCTTCATCCAGCCATTCAAACTTACCCAGGCCACCCTGTCTCATGGTGAGGCCGATGCGGCTCTCCCTGGGGGACTTCTGATTTATGCTCATGGAGACTATCCTCGCCCTGACCCAGTCTCCCTGTTTGAGGTCCCTTTTGCTCTCCTTGCCTATAAGCCTCTGGTTGTTGAGGTCTACATCTATATGGTCGTCCATTATCTGACTTATATGGATGAGACCATCCAGCGGGCCAAAACGGATGAAGGCGCCGAAACGGGTTATCTCCACCACGTGCCCCTCCACAAGCTCGTACATAAGAGGCTGGAAGGCCAACGCCCTAAACCTTATCTTCTGATATATGGCGCCGTCACCGTGAACTATCTTTCCCTCCCCCACCGGCTCCACGTTCATTATGTAGATCATCAGGTTCCTCTCCCCGTCCATGGTGCCTTCGAAGTTCGTTCTAGCCAGCTTCTTCACGACCTCGGAAAACTCCTCTTTAAGAAGGTCCGGTGTTATCCTGATGGTCTCCTCCTTTTCAATTATCCTGTACATGATATCCCCCGGGTGAGCTTTATAAGTGCGATGTAAGCGAGGGGTGGGTAATAATAATTACGATATAAAGTATTCCCTCCGTTGGCCACCTTAGGGCCTGCGGTAGACTCCTCTGAACACCTCCGCAGGATACTTCTTTCTGTTCTTCTTCATCTTCTCTCTGAAGGCTTTAAGGAGGTCAACGTCAAGGACCCTCGCCAGGTCCACAAGATAGAAAAAGATGTCCGCCATCTCGTCCACGACACGCTCCCTCCTCTCTCCCTCTGCAAGAAGCTCTCTTTCCTCCTCCTCTCCGATCCACTGGAACTCCCTCATAAGCTCCCCCACCTCCGCCCCAAGGGAGAGGACTATCTCCTTGGGCCGATGGTATCTCTCCCACCCCCTCTCCTTCACAAAGGTCTCTATCTCCTTCTTCACAATCTCTAGCTCACCGTTCATAGTACTTCGCCTCCTGACGGCGAGTGCATATACCTTTTTATATTAAAATTGAATTTAGATGCCCCTCACTTAAGTGATTCGGTGGTGTGGTGAGATGTCCAGAAAACCTGGAAGGATGTACAGATACATTACAGGTCCTCCCTATACCCGAAGGGAGTACATGGGCGGTGTCCCGGGGCTGAGAATCTCCCAGTTTGTAATGGGCAACAAGAAGGGCAGATTCACTCATAGGGTCAATCTGGTGGTAAAAGAGAGCTGTCAGATCAGGCATACCGCTCTTGAGGCCGCCCGTGTGGCCGCTAATAGGTTTATACAGAAGAGGGCAGGGGGTCAGAACTATCGGATGCAGATAAGGGTCTATCCTCACCATGTTCTCAGGGAGAACAAACAGGCCACGGGGGCTGGGGCGGATCGTGTCTCCCAGGGAATGAGGAAATCCTTCGGGAAACCCGTGGGCACAGCCGCTAGGGTCAGACCGGGCCAGGAGATAATCACCATAGAGGTGAACGAGAACAACATCGAGCTGGCAAAGAAGGCCCTGAGGAAGGCTGGGATGAAGATAGCACCCCCCTGGACCATTACCATAGAGGAGAATCCGACCTCTCCCACATAGAGGAACCATTTCTTTAAAATACCCCGGGGGATATACTCGTCCGGGGTCAAAGATGCCGAAGAAGAGTTCCAGGCAGAGCGTGGAATACACCGACCCGCGGGATGAGCTTCTCTCCCTCTTCATCAAATCAGATAATGGAGAGGTCATAGGGGAGTCCATTGGGGTGGAGGGGGAGATGCTCGTGGTGAAGTCTGGGGAGAGGTTCTACCTCCTGCCCCTATCCGCTGTGAAGAAAGAGGAAGGTGAACTTCTGCTGGTGGGGCAGGTGGACTGGGAGAGGGCCCAGAGGGAGGGGGAGAGCTGGAGAAGCAGGGAGCTCGACTACCTGTGGGGAGAGGAGGGGGGCTGATGGAGAGACCCATGGAATACAAGATGGTAATCGTGGTAAGAAGCGATTTAGATATGGGGAAGGGGAAGATGGCGGCTCAAGTGGAGAAGAGAGCTCTTCAAGCGATGGTACGCCGAGGGGCAGAGGAAGGTTGTTGTGAAGGTCCCCAGCCTCAAGGAACTCCTTCAGATAAAGAAGGAAGCGGAGGAAGGGGGGATCATAACAGCGCTTGTTACCGATGCTGGTCTAACGCAGCTCCCCCCCGGCACCGTCACAGCACTGGGCATTGGCCCTGAGAGGGAGGGCATCATAGACGACATAACAGGCCATCTCAAGCTCCTATGAGGTGTGGCCATGAAGGATATAAGGTTCCTTGGTGTGGACGATTCCATAGTGGACTTCTCCAGCCCCTACACAGACATCGTAGGAGTTGTCATGAGGTCTGGAGGCTACATCGAAGGGGTTCTCTGGGACAGAGTAACTGTTGATGGGGATGACTCCACAGAGGTCATCTCCTCCATGATACTCAAATCCCGCTTCAGAGACCAGATAGGGGTTGTGCTGCTGGATGGGTTCGCAGTAGGTGGGTTTAATGTTGTTGATATAGAAGAGCTCCACCGGAAGGTCTCTGTGCCTGTCATCACCGTCAGCTTGAAGAAGCCCTCCCCCGGGGAGATGGAGAGGGCTCTTAAAGGCCGCATCCCCGGGTGGGAGAGAAAGCTTGAGCTTATGAAGGAGAGGCGAGTGGAGAGGGTGGATGTGGGGGATGGGGTGCTCTATATAAGTATGGCCGGAATAGAGAGGGAAAGAGCCGTAGAGATGCTGAAAGCCTCCATCGTAAGGGGGCGAACCCCGGAGCCACTCCGGGTGGCCCACTTGATGGCCTCGGCCCTGGGGAAGGGAGACTTGAGAGAGCCGGTTATATTGAGAGGTGGAAGGGCGCCGGGGGCTCTCTGATCCACATTACCCCCAAAGGGAGAGACCTTCTGCTTGAGTTCTACCACACCCTCAAAATGCTCTTCGCAAAGGGGGGCGAGGTTAGGCTGAAAGGCAGGGTTGTAAGGGGGATGGGGGAGGGGAGGTACTACCTCTCCTTAAAGCCCTACAGCGAGGCGATAAAGAAACTCACCGAAACAGAAGTCTACCCCGGCACCCTCAACATAGCCCTGGACGGACTGAGCGCCATAAAGTTCAGGGCTCTCTCTAGCTTCCCTGGGATGGAGATTATGCCATTTAAGGCTGAGGGGAGAAGTTTTGGGGGGGCAAAACTCTTCAGGGCGAGGATCGGTGATGAGCAGGTACACGTAATAATCCCCCAGAGGACGCACTATCAGGATGTTGTAGAGGTCATAAGCGAGAAGAGCCTGAGGGAGGCCCTGGACCTCTCCGACGGAAGTGTAGTAGAGGTAGTGGTGGAGGTGAACATACCCGGCATCGGAGATAGGGATTGAAGAGCCTTCACTCCCCTTCGCCAGCGCCTTTCATCAACATCTCTACCCTTCTTAGAATCTCCTCCTGCAGTTCGGTGAGTATTCTTGAGAGGGGAACCTCACTTCTCCCGTTCATCCCGGCGGCGGGAGGGTGTCCCCCGCCCTGCAACCCGTATTTGGGGGCCATCTCGGCCATAATCTCTCCCAGGTTGAGCCCAAGGTTGACAAGGTGAGGCTTTGCCCTTGCCGAGATTCTCACCTCCTTAGATCTCCTTCTCTTCCCCCCATTCCCCACCAGGGCCACATCCGCACCCGCAACAAGAAGGACCCTGGCAGCGGTGGCCTCGAAAGATGATACCACCGAGACCGCCACAACCTGGTCCCCCACAGCCCTATATCTCAGGCGCTGGGCCGCCTTCAGATGTGCTATCTTTCGGGAGTAGTTGAAGTACTCCTCCCCCTCTATCGTGTTCAGGACATCCTCCATTGTTATCCCCGCCCCTTTAAGCAGGTGGATAACCTGGAGCAGGGTTCCGGGGGATGCGTAGCGGAATTTAGCTGTGTCACCTACGATGCCAGCCACAAGAGCCTTAGCCTCCCTCTCTCCCACGGGTGTCCTCTTCAATCTATAGTACTGACAGACGATTTCGGATGTGGAGGAGGCGGAGGGGTCCACGTATATGTGGGGGGTGGGCCAGGTGTAGGTTTCCTGGTGGTGGTCCAGGATACCAAAAGACACTGGAGGAGGCTCCTCCAGTCCTATCTGGGAGGGGTTGGAGGTGTCCATAATGAGAACGAAGCGGTATCCTTCAAGAGGGGGGTCCACCTCCACCACCTCCCCCAGACTCTCAGCGAGCTGTTTCGCAGGCAAGCTCACGCTCTGGTGCGCTCCTATTTTGGAGTGGGGTAGGATCCCTTTGAGCCCTATGGCCGAGCCCACCGCATCAAGATCCGCGTTCTGGTGAAGGTAAAGAAGAAGCCCCTTTCCCCTTCGGGGAAGGGCTCCCATGAGGCGCCGAAGGGCGGATGGGTCCTTTGGTTGCGGAAGTTTAACTCCCCTCATCACCACCACTCAATCTGGCTATCTCCTGGTTTATCCACTGGGCTAGCTCTTCCATCTTCTTGCGCAGGGTCTCCTCCTGCTTCTTCAGGGAGGTTATCCTCACCTGGAGACTCTCAAGCTCCTCCTTAAGCTCCTCCTTAAGCTTCACAGGGTCCTTGACCTCTATAAGAAGCGAGCCGGCTCCTTTGTAGACCTTGCTGCCCTCCTCAAGGTCTTTCAGCTCATTGAGGGCGCTTTCCGTCTCTCTCTGAAGGGTCTCAAGCTGGACCCTCTGGTTTAGTACGACTTCCAGCTGACTTTTGATCTGTTCATACTGTGTCAGCCTATCCTGGAGTTTGGGGGGTAAGGGTATTCCTGTCATTCAAATCACCTGCTTTTCAGAGGATAACCCCATCTACAATTTAAATGATTTCTCCTTCATCTCCTACAGTTCTCCACCAGGTCGGAGACCCCCTCGTAGACTGAGAGTAGCCTGCTGAAAGTCCCCACAGTTGCTAAGATGTGCGGGAGGTCCCCACCCTCAAGAACCACCTG
>NJDV01000082.1 GCA_002254765.1 Thermoplasmatales archaeon ex4484_36
GCTTAGTGCGGTGGTAGCATGCTGAAGATCAGCGTTGTCATCCTGACGATTCTCTTCCTCCTCCCCGGGGTCCCCTCCCCACCCCCCGGGGTGTCCGGGAGTTCTGATGATCAGTGTGCTCTTTTTCTTCACTTTAAGTACGGTAGCTTTGATCCTTTAAAAGGTCCTGCTGTGGAGGTGAACAGCCTCTCCTTCACCCCCGACAGCCTTGTAGTGGTCCAATTCCCCTCACCACCCTCCACTGATGTTAGAGGGACCCTTCTGAGGTCAGGATATATCCCCCTCTTCTACCAGCCAGATTACGCGTTTATCTCCATTGAGACCCCCGGGGCCACCCCTCCCCCCGGGGTCAGGGCCATCTACCCCTTAAAGGCCTATCTAAGGGCCTCACGTGGAGGAGGCGGGGGTGGATTACTGCGTTGTGCGGGCTGCCCCGAGAGACCTGAAGTACATCCTCAAGGCCCCTCTCCTGTTATGGGTGGAGGAGCTGGGGGAGGTTGGACTGGATAACAACGTTGCCTCAGACATAATTGATGTGAACGAGGTTAGAGGCTCTCTGAACCTGACCGGAAGGGGTGTAATAGTCGCCGTGGCAGACACTGGTCTTGACAACGGGAGGAACGATAACACCATGCAGGAAGGGGTGTAATAGTCGCCGTGGCAGACACTGGTCTTGACAACGGGAGGAACGATAACACCATGCATCCCGACTTCAGGGGGAGGATCAGGGCCGCCCACGCCTGGGGTAGAAGCGGAAACTGGTCCGATGCCGACATACACATCAACAACTCCGGTGTGATTACCTACAAGGGCCCGAGGCGTACCTGGTTATTCAATCCCTGATGACCTCCACCGGCTCCCTCGCTGTCCCCTCCAACTACACGCTTCTTTTCTCCCAGGCCTATTCCGACGGGGCCAGGATCCACACCAACAGCTGGTCCTCCCGCTCCACGTCAACCTACGGCAACTACACCACAAGGTCCTACTACATCGACTACTACACTTGGCTGAGGAAGAACTTCACCATCCTCTACTCAGCGGGAAATCAACAGTCCTACGGTAATGGCTCCGTCTCCACTCAGGCCACCTCCAAGAACTGCATCGCCGTGGGCGCATCAGAGAACTATCGCCCCAACTTAAGCTCCTACGCCAACAACGCCTCCGAGCTCGCATACTTCTCCTCCCTCGGGCCAACGGACGACGGGAGGATAAAACCTGACGTGGTGGCCCCGGGGACATGGATCCTCTCCACCCGTTCCACCCTTATCAGCGACCCCTGGAACCACTACTGGGGCTCCCAGAGCCTTTACAGCTCCCTGAACAGCTACTACGCTTACAACGGGGGGACCTCCATGTCCACCCCCATCACCGCAGGTTCCGTAGCCCTCCTTCGCCAATACATGGTGGAGAGGGAGGGACACGACCCCTCCTCCGCACTCCTCAAGGCCCTCCTCATAAACGGGGCGAGACCTTTAAGCGGCAACCTCTCCTCCATACCAAACAACAGGGAGGGGTGGGGGAGGATAAACCTCACCCTCTCGCTTGGGGCTGCGGAGGGAATGAAACTCACTTGGGTTGACTGCTCCCCGGGGCTTAACACATCATCAACATATTCAAAGAGGATAGTTGTCCAGAACTCTTCAACCCCCCTCTTCGTCACCCTTGTCTGGACAGATTATCCCGCCTCACCAACCTCCTCCATTGCACTTGTAAATGACCTGGACCTTGAGGTGGTCCTCCCCAACGGCACTGTTTATTACGGTAATGACTTCTCCTCACCCTTCAACTCCACCCATGACAGAAGGAACAACGTGGAGAGGGTGCACATAGAGCATCCCTCCACAGGGATATACACCATAAGAGTGAGGGGATACAGCGTGCCCTACGGACCTCAGCCCTTCGCTATAGCCATAACGGCCAATACAACCGACGCCATAGGCACCCTGAGGTGGGAGAAGCCCTTCTACAGGGCGGGGGAGTGGGGGAGGCTCATCCTCTCCGACTCCAACCTAACCGGGAGGGGATGGGTGAGGATCTTCGTGAACTCAACGGCGGACCCAACCGGCGAGTGGGTGAACCTGACCGAGAACTCAACCGGTGGTGCTCAGGGGATATTCGAAGGGAGAGTGAGGTTTGTTCTCACCTCCCCGGGGAGGGATGAGGTTAGAGTGGGAGACAACGCCACGGTAGTGGCGTATTACAATGAGAGCTACCCGAGGAGGACCTTGACTGCCTCCATAAAGGCTTATGTCCAGCCAGTCATAGCCTGGGTAAATCACACCGCCTGGAACTATACCATGACAGGCGGGGAGACAACCACCATACTCCTCAACGGAACACCGGGGAGGGAGGCCTTCGTGCGCATCCTCAACCTCTCAGGAGGGCTCACCATTCAGCTCTACGACGACGGGAGGCATGGGGACGGTCTTGCTGGAGATGGCACCTACGGTGGTAATTACACTGTACCCTCAACCGGATACCTCCAGGGAAATTTCACCATTGAGGGACATCTGAAAAGAGAGCCGCTCTCCGACACTGTGAGGTACTGCCCCCACCCCTTGAGGATAGACACCTTCATGCCTCGTAGACCCTCCTGGCTCAACGTGACGCCGCTTCCAGAGGGAGGCGCCCTCCATCTCAGGTGGGAGGCTGTCCCGGACCCCAACCTCCTCTCCTACCGCATTTACAGGAACACCTCAGGAGGGGACTTCACCCTGGTCCATGAGACCTTAAACACCACCCCCGCCTATGTAGATAGGGGACTTACAGACGGCGTGAGGTACACCTACTACGTTCTCTCCCGGAACATAATGGGGAGGCTCTCCAGGCCCTCCCCCCTCGCCTCGGGCGTCCCTGAGGACACACTCCCGCCCTCACTGAGAATCCTGAACCCCGGGGAGGGGGATGTGCTCAACGGTGTTGTGGTGGTGAACTACACAGCCGACAACGACACCGTGTGGGTAGCCCTTGACATCTACAGGGACCTGAACTCCAACGGGGTGGCCGACGACGGAGAGGGGTGGTATGAGGCCGCGAATGCGAGCTCATCCCCCGGGAGCCTTCGTCTCGATACGAGGTCCCTACCGGAGGATTTTGAGGGGATCTCCCTTCTTCTCAGGCTCAGGGGTGAGGATGAGGCGGGGAACGCCGCTACGAGCCCCCCAATCTCCGGCGTCCGGATAGACAATACCCCGCCGGAGTGGGTCCAGATCCTCCCGGGGAGGGAAGCGGTCACATCAACGGGGGAAGTGACCTTCACCATCCTTACAGAGCCCTCAGCCACCATCCAGCTTTCCTCCAACAGAAGCCTCCCCTCCTTCAGCTACGCTGAGGGACCCCCGGGGAACTACACCCTCCATCTCACAGTGCTCCCTGGGAGTACTCTCATAACCGTATATGTCTACGATGCGGTGGGCAACGGTCCACTCTCTGGAGGTCCCGTGACCGTTCACTACGACCCCTTCCCTCCCATCTGCTCATTTGTGGTCGAAGGTGCTAACACAACGGAGGGGCTGAGGCTCCATAGCACCTCCTCCGACCCTCCCACGGTCTCCAACACCACTCTCGTGGGGATCGCCAGACTGCTCTGGAACGTGAGTTATCAGGGTAAGTACTTCCGGGGAGAGGGAGAGGGTCTTGCCCTCCTAGCGCCCTATCCCGGCTGGGCCTGGGTGACCCTCACCGTATGGGACCTATTTGGAAACATGAATTCCACCACCGAGAGGGTGCGGATCAACGACACAACACCCCCCTCCCTTCCCCAGCTCGGCCCCTTCACCTTCGAGGAGGATCGCCGTTTCACCCTCTCCGCCGAGGGATGCACCGACAATGACCCCTCCTTCTACGATGGGGCTGAGTTCATCTGGAACATATCGGGCACCGTCTACTGGGGCTTCTATATCTCCGCTGTGCTCACCTCCCCCGGGGAATACACAGCCACCCTTACCGCTGTGAGCTACCTTCTCCGTGACCTTTCCCCGGAGAGGCTCCTACACCCTGAGGGTGACCGTCTTCGACCCCTCAGGTAACAACGCTACTTCGGTTATGACCCTCGTCGTGCTCAGCGACGGGACGCCCCCGCAGGTTCTCCGTGTAGAGGTAAGAGAAGTTGAGGGATATATTGACCCTACGGGCACCTTCACCGTTCACTTCTCTGAACCCCTCACCCCCCCTTCCCCCGAGGCAGTGCACCTCCTCTGCAACGGGAGGGAAGTTGAAAAATCCATGAAGCTCTCCTCCGACGGACTGCTTCTCAACATAACTCTTTTCGATCCCCTGCCCAAGGGCTCCCAGGTGACTTTGAGCCTCACCTCTGCCATTGAGGATCTGACCGGCACACCCCTTCACCCCAACTCCTTCAACTTCACAGTGTGGGGTGAGCTGGAAGTTCTTAACTTCTCCCCTGCGAGGGTGAACTCCTCCGGGGAGGTGAGACTCACCTTCTCAAACAAACTCACTTCGGTGGAGGGAGCAACCCTCAGGCTGGGAGAGAAGGAGAGGGAGCTCCCGTGGCAGATTAACGGCAGGAATATCACCGTCACCCTGCCGGAGGCGCCACCTGGCGAGGGGACAATTATAATCCACAGAGTGGTGGACATCTTCGGACAGAACCTGACGGAGGTTGAGGTGCCCTACAGCGTACCGCCCGCCACCTCCCACACCGAAGGAGGCGGGGGAGGTGGGGGTGGGGCAATCTATATCTACCTTATCTCAATAATAATTGCGGCCGCAGCGCTTCTTACAGCCGCTGTGGTGAGAAGGAAAAAGAGAGCGTGAGAGACATGCAGAAAGAGGCGTTTTCGAAGGAGGAAGAGTTGAGGGAGGTGAAGCCTCCCACCGAATCCCTAGATGATCTTCTCTGATTAGACGTTCTCTATTCTGGGTGCTAGAAGGTAGAGCGCTCGACCCTCACCCTCCCCAATGTGAAAGAGCATCTTCAAGGGGTAATCCACCCCCAGGTGCAACTCGAGCTCCTTCTCGCCACCTATCGCCTTCATGATCTGTGAGAAGTAGTCCAGGGAGAAGGAGCTTCTAGCAGGGCCGCTGAACTGGATCACATCGTAGTCCTTTCCCTTCCTGAGCTCCAGGTTCATGCTGGAGAGCTCCTCGGAGGAGTAGAGGTTGAGCACATCCTCGGTTTGCATGTCAAGGGTTATGTAATCCGATATGCTCTCGGAGGCCTTCACAGCTTTTAAAACCTCGGTGGAGTTGTGGACCTTAACTTGGGCCTTCATATCCGGAAGATCAGGTATTTTAGGCTCGGTCATCTCCGAGAGGTCTATCAGGGGCATCTTAACCGTTAGGTTCTCAATGTTCATGGTAAGGCGCCCTGTATCGTCATCAACCTTCAGAATGACAATTGAATCCGCCTTGACACCCTTCAAATGGTTCTGGACCTTGGGAAGGTTCACGCCCATCTCCATGGGCTCCACCTCATAGGTCTCAAAGGCGGACTTGGACAGGGCAAGGTCCACCATGGCCACGTGCGCCGGGTCCACTGCCCTTATCTTCAGGCCCTCCTCATCAAAGCGGAACTTGGCCTCGTCAACAAGGGATGATATCACATCCAGTGTCTCGCGGAGAACTCCTGCTTTAATTGAAATCTCTGACATATCATTCACCACGTTGAAAACCACCTTGTGAGGTTATTTAAAAGATGTATTAAATAATTTTGCCATGCAAGATTTCCGGGGGATTTCTGGAAGGATATGGGATAGCTTCCCAGAGGACTTCATTCCAACCCTCCCCTCGAACCTGTTTTGCCCCATTTCCTTATCCGGAATAAGACAGCAGTGGCAAAAATCACTGTCGCCACCAGGGGGTTCACAACAAGAATCCTCCTTCTTCCTCACTACAAAGCTTCTCTCTACATTAGGGCCTTGTCAATGTGCGGAGCTTCTTTACAATCTCTCTGTCCAGTGGTGGCATCTGGTATCTCTCAATTCTTGCGAGGTAGACCCATCTAACCTCCCTGTGAGATGCCAATTTATAGCCCTCCTCAGGGAGATCCACAAGGTATGCCACCAGCGTTATACCCGCCTCAGGGTCCTCAAATTCCCCCAGCTTCTCAAGGACACTGCAGGAGACCCCCAGCTCCTCGCGAATCTCCCTCCTCAGGCATCCTGCGTCGCACTCTCCCTCCTCCACTTCCCCCCCGGGGAATTCCCAGTATCCCCCCATCTCATCCCCCTCCCTTCTTCTAGCAAGAAGCACCCGACCTCCTTTAACGGCCACTGCGGCGGTCACCCTCCTCACTCCTCATCACCCCCTCCACCACCCCTCCTCTCGAAGAACCTCTGCAGGAGGTCGAAGATGAGAGCCACGAAAAGTACTATTATGATAAGGTAGAGGAGGGGTTCACCTTCTCCACCCTCCCCCACGGCAGTGATCTTCTCTGGGGCCTCGTAAGCGGAGATGTGAAGGGCCCCGAGCTCCACCACCTCCCCATCCACTTCCCCGGGGATGATAAGAGTGTAGTCTCCAGCAGCCCCTGCTGTGATGTTCACATAAATGGAGGCAGTCTCCCCGGGCTGCAGGGAGAGTTCCTCCGCAGAATATGACACCAGAAGGTTCTCTCCTGGAGGCGGAACGAGGGAGACCTCAACCGGGGCAAGGCCCATATTGTAGACACTCAGGATGACGCTCACCTCCTCTCCTGCGGGGAGGGTGAAGAACCTCCCGGGGAGAAGCCTGAGCTGGAAGTCCTTCAGAGCGCTCTGGTTCCAGTCCCAGAGGAAAACCTGGCGGTAGTAAGAGGC
>NJDV01000004.1 GCA_002254765.1 Thermoplasmatales archaeon ex4484_36
GAGGAGAGGAGGAGCCTGGAGGACTACCATATTATAATGATTCCGGGGGGCTTCTCCGCCGGAGACTACATAAGGGCGGGAGCTATCTTCGCAGCGAGGCTGAAAGCTTCACTCGGAAACGAGCTCAGGAGGTTCGTTGAGGAGGGGAGGCTTATCGGGGGGGTGTGTAATGGCTTTCAGATACTTGTGGAACTGGGCCTCCTCCCTGGGATAGGAGATATAATGACCGAGCATCCGCAGGCAGCCCTCATCACTAACGATTCCGGGGTATTTGAATGCCGCCCCACTCTGGTCAAGCACGCTGGGGGGGGAAAGAGTGCTTTCACGCACCTGATACCCCCTGGGGAGATTCTCCAGATACCTGTGGCCCACGCCGAGGGCAAGTTCGTTGTGGAGAGTGAGTCCATCCTTGACGAGATGCTCCAGAACGAGCAGGTGGTCTTTCGCTATGTGAACAAGGAGGGGAGCTATGCGGGATATCCCTGGAACCCCAACGGTTCGGTGCTCAGCATTGCAGGGATAATGAACCCCACAGGGAATGTTTTTGGTATGATGCCCCATCCGGAGAGGGTATACTTCAGGTACAATCACACAACGTGGCCCCGGGAGGGGCTTCCGACAGAGGAAGGTGACGGGGCGGCAATCTTCCGCTCCGCTGTTGAATACGTGAGGAGAAGGTTCTAAAGAAGGGTGGCAATCTCAAGAGGGGTTAGATGATGAAAAGAGGGTCAGATGAGCTGAAAGCGGTGATTGGCCCTATGAGTGCTGATAACCCCCTTCTGCCCCCTTAAGTTCTATCCTGAATGTCGCACCCCCATTGGTCCCCTCTACAAGTTCGATCCTTCCTCCATATCTCTCTACTGCCTTTTTGGCAAGATAGAGGCCGAGCCCTGTCCCACCCCTCTTCCCGTAGGAGAATCCTTCTTCAAAGATTCTTTCCTTGATCTCCGATGGAATCCCCTTGCCATCGTCGCGGACTGTTATTTTGTACATGCCATTATCGCCGGGCCTTACGATCACGTCAACCCTCCTCGCACTGCCATGGATTATGGAGTTGTGAACAAGGTTCTGAAAGAGCGAAATTATGCCCTCGTCCGCCATCACCGTGGCATCGCCGTCAAGGGATATCTCCACGCTATACATCCCCCGAATCTCCTTCAGAACCTCTGAGATGGTAATATGTTTCAGTCCTTCTCCTTTCCCTGCCAGAGATTCAAGGCTCCTCATCTCTTCTATAAGACTCTCTATCCTTTCCATGGTGGTCTTCATCTTGTCAAGATAATTGGGATTGCCTTTGGACATATACAGGTCCAGATACCCTCTAAGAACGGTAGTCTGATTTAGAATGTCATGCCTTAGGGTCTTTGTAATAACTTTAAGCGAGCCATACGCTGCCTGCATCTCGTTGTTCATCCTTTCGACGCTCTCCAGCAGTCTTTGATGTCTCAGAGCCATGGAAGCTGATGGAAGCAAGTCGGGTAGAATTGCTATATTCTTTTGAAGGCCTGCTGAATCCTTTTTCGAAAGGAGGAATATGGCACCTAAAAGCTTCCCCTCTGCCAAAAGTGGCGCGGCCAACATGCTTCTGTAGCCCAGACTCTTGATGATGGAAAGGAGGTTGCTGCGGCATTGAAGATTATTAATATCCTCCACCAATGCAGTCTGGCCCATCAGAAGACCTCTTAAATGGTAGCAGTCTGAAAGGCTCATGCTTATCCCGTCGACCTTCTGGGCATCTTCTTCGGGACCTGAGATGGCTACGACCTTAAGCTTCTTTTCATCTTCTCCAGATGCTGTGATGAAGACGAGGTCTCCCGTAAGGAGGGATCTGAGGTGCTGCAGCAAAGTGTTGTACATCCCTTTCGTGGATTCGGCAGATAGCAGATAGAGGGTGATTTCATTAATGGCTCTTCTTTTGAGAAGCTCCCTCTCTATGGCCTTCTCGTTCTTTCGCTGATCGGTCACATCAATACCGGTGCCGATGATATACGTTACTTTCCCCTCCTCATCGGCAATGAAAGTGTTTCTCCAGCTTATCAGTCTTCTCTCTCCGGACTTTGTCACCCAGTGATTTTCATACTCGCTTGGAAGAGAGGCTTCTTGAAGGTTGGAGAAGACCCTCCTTACGCCTTCCCTCTCATCTTCGGGTATGAGAAGCTCGAAGAGGGATTTCCCTCTAACTTCACTCCCCTTGTATCCAGTAAGCTCTTCACACGCCCTATTGAAGAGGGTTATTCTACCCTCCCGATCGAGAACAACAACCAAGGCGCCTACGACCTCCAGTATGCTCTTCAGAAGGTTCCTTTCACGGCTCAGCTCAATCTCTGCTACTTTCCCGTCAGTCATATCAAGAATTATATGGAGAGTGCCAGAGGGTCTTCCATCCTTTCCCGATATGGGTACGGTAATCACTTCCATGTACATGCCGTATTCTTTTTCATACATGACCTCCTGAACGGAATCTCCGCTGGATATGGATCTTACGTGGGGACACTCTGGTATGGGCTCAGAGGTTCTGTGGATGACCTCATAACACTTTCTGCCCACTACGTTCTCTCCAAAGAGCTCCTTGAACCTCTTGTTCGCATAGAGAATCCTGAAATCCGCGCTGTGAAGGGATACAGGAAAGGGTAGATATTCCATGATATTCAATAGCAGTCCCCCGATATCGCTCTCCTGCATGCTACATCCTTCCTAAACAAAGAAAAAAGATATAGAAACCGCTATAAAAACCTTGACCCATGGGTTCCCCAGGGGATTTTAAAAACTGCAACCTTCTTAAGGGATAGAAGCATAGCATACCATCATGGAAGACGATAGCAGTGTACTTCAGGAGAGGATAGGGGAGGCCGCCGAGATTATAAGAAGAAGGGGCCCTGCACTCGTCCTCACGGGCGCTGGGATCTCCATAGACTCCGGAATACCGCCTTTCAGAGGCCCCGGAGGCCTATGGGAAAGGTATGACCCGGAGGAGTACGGCCATATAGAGGTTCTGAAGAGAGACCCAGAGAAGGCCTGGATCATGCTGAGGGACATGCTCACGACAATTCTAAAGGCTAGACCTAACGAGGCCCACTACGCCCTGGCAGAGCTGGAGAGGGCAGGATTCATCTCTTATGTGGTTACACAAAACGTTGATGGCCTCCATGAAATGGCTGGGAGCAGGAGAGTTCTTAACTTCCACGGCGGGGGAAGGTACCTCTACTGCATGAAGTGCTCCTCTCGCAGGGAGCTTGAGAGCGTGGAGGATATAGACCCCATAAAATGTACCTGCGGCGGGTACTTCAGGCCCCCTTACGTCTTCTTCGGAGAGCCCATACCCCATGAAGTTCTCAGCCGCTCCTTTATTGAGGCCACAAGGGCCGATGTCATACTTGTGATAGGAACCTCTGCCGGTGTCTATCCTGCGGCACAGCTCCCTTATGAAGTCAAAAGGCATGGTGGAGTTGTAGTGGAGGTAAACCCCTCTCCCACACCACTGACAGGGACCATAACGGATATTTTCATACAGTCTGGTTCCAGCGACGCGCTGGTAAAGCTCAAAGAGTACCTACTGGGATAAGTTTTCTGGGAAATGTATAAATTTCTTAATCCTATTACCCCATGCCCCCCCGGAGAGGTCCCGGCGGAGGGCTGTAAGGGGGCGAGCGTTTCTTTGTAGCAAGGAGAGGAGAGAAAAAACCCCATGAGATGGAGGAGCAGAAGATGATGGAGATACGTTTTCATGGCAGAGGCGGCCAAGGTGCGGTGGTTGCCTCAAGGATTCTCGCAGCGGCAGCCTTTCTGGAGGGGAAGGACGTACAGGCCTTTCCCTTCTTCGGCGTTGAAAGACGCGGAGCCCCCGTGACAGCCTTCACCAAGATCGATGAGAAGCCTATACGGATAAAGTCGGAAATAGATGAGCCTGATTACGTCATTGTCATGGACACCGCCCTTCTCAGCGCTGTAGATGTAACGCAGGGGCTGAAAAAGGGAGGGCTTGTCCTCATAAATACCGAGAAGAGCGCTGAGGAGATACACGAGATACTTGGCGCGGAAAAGGTCGCTGTTGTTGATGCCACTGAGATAGCAATACGCAATCAACTTGGGACGAAAGTACAGCCCATAGTAAATACGGCCCTAGTAGGGGCCTTTGCCAGAGCATCGGGAATAGTAAAACTGGACTCCGTTGTACAGGCCATAGGGAGCGAGGTACCTAGGAACCCTGAGAGGAACCAGCAGGCGGCCCGTGATGCCTACGAATCAACAGTGGTTATGGAATTCTCATAAGGAGGTGCGAAGTTTGATACCCTATGACAAATTGCCCCATACGCCCATAGCAAGCGTAAATTCCGTTGTGGTGAAGACCGGTGCCTGGAGGACCTTCAAGCCGGTCATAAATTACGAGAAGTGCATCAGGTGTATGATCTGCTGGAAATTCTGCCCCGACGTCTCTATCAGACTCGAAGACGGTAGCAGCTATCCAGCACAGAGCGAGAGGATCAAGGAGACCATAAAAGAGGCACCGGTTATAGATTACGACCATTGCAAGGGATGCGGAATCTGTGCAGAGGAGTGCCCTACGAAGGCCATAGAGATGGTCCCGGAGGAGAAGTGAGGTTGATACGATGGTAAGGATGCTTCTTACCGGAAATAAGACGACCGCTTATTCTGCGATGAGGTCAAGGGTTCAAGTGGTCTCCGCCTACCCGATCACCCCCCAGACCACCATAGTTGAACACATTGCTGAGTTCATCGCTGACGGACTTATGAAAGCAGAGTACATCCAGGTGGAGTCAGAACACTCCGCCATGGCCGCCGCGATAGCCGCTTCCAATACCGGCGCCAGGGCCTTCACTGCTACCTCCGCCCACGGGCTTCTCCTGATGCATGAGATGTTGCACTGGGCCACGGGTGCAAGGCTCCCCGTGGTCATGGTCAACGTGAACAGAGCCTTAGGGCCCCCATGGTCGGTTTGGGCGGATCATCTGGATTCCATCTCACAGAGGGACACCGGCTGGATGCAGTATTATGTGGAGAATAACCAGGAGATCTTCGACACGGTGATTATGGCCTATAAGGTATCGGAGAGACCTGACATCATGCTTCCGTCCATGATATCCCAGGACGCTTTCTACCTCTCTCATACTGTAGAACCCGTTGATATTGTGGAACAAGAGGTTGTGGACAACTACCTTCCCCCCTACGACCCACCCTACAGACTTGACGTCAATAATCCGGCGGGGTTTGGTTCACTTGTGATGCCCAACCACTACTACGAGTTCCGCTACAAGATAGCCGAGGCCATGGAGAAGGCTAAGAAGTACATAAAGGAAGCAGCTGAGGAGTGGTACGAGATTACTGGCAGGGACTACAGAGGACTTCTCGATTGCTACAGGTGCGAGGATGCTGACGTGGTCCTCTTCGGTGCAGGGACCATGATGTCCACTGCAAAGGAAGTCGTGGACTGGATGAGAGCCGAAGGAAAGAAGGTAGGTGTAGCTAGGATCAGAGTCTTCAGGCCCTTCCCGGGGGAGGACGTCAGGAAGGTCGCTGATGGGGCGGCTGCTATAGGCGTCATGGACAGGGCATACGGGTTCGGCCGGGGCGGGGCCTTTTTCAATGAGGTCAACTCCGCCCTCTACAACCATCGAAATCGTCCACCCACAAAGAACTATATCATCGGCTTAGGTGGCAGGGATGTGAAACCAAGACATATAAGGGCCATATTCAATGACCTCCTGAAGGTGAAAGATGAAGGATTGGATGAGGAGTTCCGGTGGTTTGGCTTAAGAAGGGAGAACATGCCAGAGGAGGAGATATAAATGGTGAAGCTGACCATTCCTGAGATCGAACTGATGTCCCCGGGGCATACGGGTTGCCAGGGTTGCGGAGCCACAATAGCCATGAGATATGCCCTCAAAGCCCTGGGAGAGAAGACCATAGTGTCAATTCCAGCATGTTGCTGGGCGGTGATGCCGGGGGTCTGGCCCAACAACTGCATGAGGGTCCCGCTCCTCTATACCGCTTTTGAGACCACAGGGGCGTCTATATCCGGTATAAAGGCGGCACTTCGAGCCCTGGGGGAGGAGGATGTGACCGTTATGGGGTGGGCTGGAGACGGCGGCACAGCAGACATTGGAATGCAGGCCCTCTCCGCAGCAGCAGAGCGGAACGAGGATGTGATATACGTTATGTACGACAACGAGGCCTACATGAACACGGGGATCCAGCGCTCCGGGGCGACGCCTTTGGGGGCGTGGACGACGACCACTCCGGTGGGTAAGACCAAGTTCTGGGAGAGGAGACCCAAGAAGCCGATGGTAGACATTGTGGCCGCTCATAAGGTCCCCTACGCCGCCACGCTCTCCATAGGCTACCCGGAGGACTTCGTGAAGAAAATGAAGAAGGCCAAAGAGATAAGTGGCTTCAGGTTCCTTCATATCTACTCCCCCTGCCCTACGGGATGGAAATCACCCCCGCAGTACACTCCGAAACTGGCAAAGCTAGCAGTCACCTCACGTGCCTTCCCCCTCTACGAGGTGGAAGAAGGCATCTACCGCGTAACTATGAAGCCCAAGAAGACCCCCTTGAAGGAGTACCTCATGCTCCAGGGAAGGTTCAGGCATTTAACTGATGAGGACATGAAGGAGCTGGAGAGGGATATTGAAAGACGCTGGAAGGAGCTTCTGCTCAAAGAAGAGATGACCGCAAAACTGGAGGAATTGAATGAGTGAGGATATCACCATGGACGAGCCTGGCAGGAGACTTCTCCTTCTAGGCAACGAGGCCATAGCAAGGGGGGCGATAGAAGCAGGGGTTCAGGTTGCAGCCACATACCCCGGGACGCCCTCCTCCGAGATAGGCAACACCCTTCACAGGGTCGCGAAGAGGGCGGGGATCTATTTTGAGTTCTCCACGAACGAGAAAGTGGCTATGGAGGTGGCTGGTGCCGCTGCTACGGCTGGGGTGAGAAGCCTTACCTTCATGAAGCATGTGGGCTTGAACGTGGCTTCGGACCCCTTCATGACAGTAGTCTACACAGGAGTGAGGGGGGGCCTGGTGGTGGTAACGGCGGACGACCCCCACGCCCACTCTTCACAGAACGAGCAGGACAACCGCTATTACGCACGCCTCTCGGGGGCCCCCATGGTGGAGCCCTCCCTCCCGCAGGAAGCTAAGGACCTTCTTCTCTACGCCTATGACATCTCAGAGAAATACGAGATACCTGTCCTCTACCGGACCACAACGAGGCTCAACCACGCCCGGGGGGACGTTGCTCTGGGTCCGATAAGGAGGGAGAGAAGAAAGCCGAAATGGGAGAGGGATATCTCAAGGTTTGTGGTCGTGCCCGCTAACGCAAGAGTACGCCATGCCGAGCTTCTGAAGAAGATGGAGGCCCTTCAGGCGGAGGCAGAGCGGTGCCCCTTCAATCGGGTGGAGGTGTTCGGAGATGGGGAGAGAAGAGTGGGAATCATAACCTCTGGGGTCTCTTACAATTACGTGAGGGAGGCCCTTCAGAAGAGCACCTTCGGCACCTGTATCTCCGTCCTCAAACTCACCTTCACCTACCCTCTTCCCGTCAGCACGATATATGACTTCATGAAGGACAAAGACACTGTTATCGTAGTTGAGGAGCTTGAACCGGTCCTTGAGACGGACATCAAAGCCCTCGCCAAGGAAATGGAACTCACTGTCCCAATCCTAGGGAAGAGGGACGGCTACTTCCCGCGCGCACTTGAGTTTAATCCCGATATAGTATACTCAGGGATAGCGGCGGCCCTTGGTGAGGAGGTGAGTCTGGAGAGGATAGATTGGAAGGAGATTCCCCTGCCAACACGCCCACCAGCCCTCTGCCCCGGTTGTCCTCATAGGGGAACCTATTATGCCGTCAAGAAGGCTACTGGTGGTAAGGGTGTCTTCCCCACAGACATTGGCTGTTACACCCTTGGAATACAGCCCCCCTACCAGTTAGGGGACCTTCTATTCTGCATGGGCTCCTCCACAGGCACCCCTGGGGGCTTCTACAGGGCTCTCGGGGAGGACTCAGGCCCAATAATATCTTTCATAGGAGATTCCACATTCTTCCATACAGGGATCCCTGGGTTGATCAATGCCATTCATAATCGCCACAGGTTTGTTCTCGTCATCATGGACAATGCTACAACTGCTATGACTGGCCATCAACCCCACCCGGGTCTCCCCGTGGACGGTATGGGGGAACACGCTCCAGTGGTCTCCATTGAAAAGGTGGTGAAGGCCCTAGGAGTGGGCTTTGTCAAGGTGGTAAACCCCTTGAAGCTGGATGAGACTACAGAGGTCATCAAAGAGGCGATTGAGTACTCTAAGGAGAACGGTGTGGCAGTTGTGATAACCCGATATCCATGTGCTCTGCTCATCTTGAGGGAATACCGCCGCACCGGCAGGAAGGTCCCCCTCTGGCAGGTCGAGCAGGAGAAGTGCACCCGCTGCGGCATCTGCACGAAGGCTTTCGCCTGCCCCGCCTTCTGGGTGGATGAGGAGAACTATCCACACATAGACCCTGCACTCTGTGCCGGCTGCGGTGCATGTGAGCAGGTCTGTCCCTTTGGAGCAATCAAACCGGTTAAGGAGGTGGAAGAATGAAGGCCACTACCGTTGAGATAGTGGGCGTTGGCGGTCAGGGGGCCCTTTTCGTCGCCGGCATAATAGGTAACGCTGCCATTGAAGACGGCTTGCACGTCCTTATGTCTGAGATTCACGGAATGGCTCAGAGGGGTGGGGTGGTTTCCACCGTCATAAGGATAGGGGAGGAGGTCCACTCCCCCCTCTCTTTTTCCGACGATGTGGACGTACTTCTCGGCTTCGAACCAGTGGAGGTCTATCGTGCTCGGGGGAGGCTCTCTAAGAAGACCGTTGTGATCATGAGTACAGACAGGGTAGTGCCCTTCACGGTGACAGCGGGATTGCAGGAGTACCCCTCGGTGGAGGAGGTTGTGGAGGAGATAAAGAGCAGGATACCTAACGTAATTACGCTCTCCTCAAGGGAGCTTGCCCTCAAGGCGGGAAATGCCCTAACCCAGAACGTTGTCATGCTGGGCGCCTTAAGTGCGTGCGGGCTTCTCCCAATCAAAAGGGAGACCCTGATAGAGACCCTGAAGAAGAGAGTGAAGAGGAACTACGTCGATGTCAACCTTCGGGCATTTGAACTTGGAGAGGAAATGATGCGCTGCTGTGAGATAAAAAGGTGAATACCCGCCAGAGCTCGAAGACTTAACATCTTTTCCGGCTCCTGACGAGAGGGTTCTGGGGGTATGTTTCATTATTTTATTCCTGAGAAGGCGTTTGTTGGCACCGCCCATATTCCCTGACCGGAAACATTTTAGAACCACTTCATAATTTACGCATATGGTCAGAGGATGCCAGATTAAGGAACAATTTTAAGGGTGTAGCATCCACTGCAGTCTCCTGAAATAGGGAGGTGGTTAAGTTGACATCCTCACCCTCACAACAGAAAACTCCATATACTGTTGAAATCATACCTTCTTTAACGGTGCTTTGCAGGCACTGAGTAGGATGGTGTGTAGGGGAAGGTGGGGGGTGAGGGTTAAACGCAATTGGCATATAACTTTGCCAGATAAAGGGGTGAGTAAGGTATTGGAGGTGATGATAAGTACGTGTTAATATAAGAGGGGTAGGGATGAATATGACTGAGAATAGGAATGGTATTGTGGGTAGAGAGGGTGTTAAACGTATATTTGCGATCCCCCCTCCAAGTTATATCTTCTTAATTGTTTTACTATTAGTTATTACCCCAGTTGCGATGGGAGATATGAATCAGGATGACAGAACGGTATTCACGGATGCCTCTGGGGATGTTTTTTCCGTCA
>NJDV01000083.1 GCA_002254765.1 Thermoplasmatales archaeon ex4484_36
TCCTTTCACCCTCCCCCCCCGCTCCTCCTTTATCCTCTCCTTCACCCCGGGGAAGTGGTCCTATAGGTCCCCCCTCCCTCTCACCCTCCTCGCCACCCTCCCACCACTTGACGATCTCCTCTTCGTCACGGGCCTTCCCGGAGCTGTTCATGGAAAAACACCTTCTGTTTCGGCTAGGCCAAATGACAATGAGCGCACTGCCTAATAATTTTTTGTAACTACACAGGGCAAGGGCTTTACGAAATTTTAATAAAGGAAATCCATCTACGGGTTTTTGAACTGCGCCGTGGTAGCTCAGCTGGGAGAGCGTCTGACTGAAGATCAGAAGGTCGGGTGTTCAAATCACCCCCACGGCACCTTTAACGTTCAAAGAGGGGGAGAAGAAAATGAGCAAAAAGCTGTACGACATAGAGATTTTCCAGGGATTTAACTACTTCAAACTTAAGAACATCTCCCACTTAACACCAGAGAAGCCTCTTCGGGAATTTAAGGCCTCAAGCTTCGAGGAGCTTATGGAGCAGATGGTCAAGGATATCTTGGAAGACCATGAAGAGTGAGTTCTTTCGCTCCCCCCCTCCTAACCTTTTATAATCCCTTTCTGAGTTTTTAGAACCCCATGCGGGGCGAGCTTGAGGTGAAGCTCCTTAAAGGTGGAGAGCTGGAGGGCCTCCTGACAGATGAGGAGGCCCACTTCTTGTTCCCTTCAGTCTGGGCTGCGCAGGACGCCCAGATGAGATATGTATCCTTCTTCTCAAGAGGATACTTCTTCAAGAGGAGACCTCAGGAGTGCTCTACCCAGGGGCTGGGAAGGCGGCGGTGGACGTTCTCCTGAAGGCCTTCCACAGGGCTGTGAGAATGTTGCGGCACGGGGCAGTGAGCCCAGAGGAGCTGGAGGCGATCTCCAGGAGGGTCCGAGGGAGCCTGGCAGAGAGAATAAGTATCTTGAGAAGGATATATCTGAGGTACTTGGAGGCCATGGTGGAGCTTGGAGCCACCGACGAGGTGGGTTACTTAAGAGGTGCAGCTCGGAGGGCGGAGAGGCTTCTCTCGGAGGGCTCACTCCCCGGGCGATACCACCTGGTGGGCTTCTACGATATCTCAAGGGCGCAGGCAGAGCTCTTATCCGGCCTTCTTAAGGGCGGCGCCCGCCTCACCTTGTATATAAAAGAGGGTTGGAATCCCTTCACAGAGCCCCTTCGGCTTCAGTTCAGAAGAATAGAAGAGGCAACCGGTGTCAAAATTCCTCTGCCCCTCTCAACGGGCGATGTGAGGCCCAGCGTGAGGGGGGTGCACTCCCACCCTTCCGTGGAGGCGGAGCTTAAGTGGGCCTTCAGGCGGGTGAGGAGGGAGCTGAGGGCTGGAACACCCCCAAGTAGCATGGCCATTGCAGTGAGGGAGGTGGACACCTACCTTGGCCAAGCCCTCCTGCAAGCGGAGAGGTACTCCATCCCCCTCTCTGTGGCCCCCCATGAGGGTCTTCCTCTGTGCACCATCCCCGCGGTAAAGCTTATTATGGACCTCGTGAGAGCGGCGTGGCTCAACTCCCCCCGGGAGTATGTGATACCCCTCCTCTCCAGTCCCCTCCTCCAGCGCTGGTTGGGTGTTAGGGAATACCCTAAGTTGGAGCTCATGCTGAGGGAGAGGGGATTTGAGGAGGGAACCGCTCAGCTCCGCAGGCTCCTTGAGGAGGATGAAAGCACTGAGGGAGCCCTCAGGCTGGTTGAGATCATAGAGGAGCTGAGGGGCGGTGGGGACCTCCCCGGCAGGGTTGAGATTTTAAAGAGAACTGTGCTTGAGCTCTATAGGGTCCTCGAAGGGCGGGAGGGGGGTGGAGGGTGGAGGGTGGTGGGTATGGAAGGTCTCTCCAAACTCCACGCGGAGCTTGCCAGGGCCTCTCCTCACCTCAAGAAAGATGGTGGAGCGGAGGAGCTCTATGACCTCCTGGACAAGATAACCTCTCTCGTCAGGGTCTCCCCCCTGCCCTTCTCCCCTGAAGGAGTGGCCCTCTGCTCCTTCAGAGAGATCCTACCCCTGGGAAGGGAGAAGGTCTTCTTCCTAGGACTGGACCAGGAGCTTGTTCCCGCCCCCTTCAAGGGGATCCCACTCCTGTCACCGGAAGAGGCGTCCTGGCTGAACAGGGCTCTGGGAAGGGAGGTCTTCGTAACAGGTGAGAATCACCTCTTCCAGGAGCGCTTCCTCCTGGAGGCTCCCCTTTCCGGAGCGGGAGAGTGTTGGCTCTCCTACAGGTATCTAGACGGCAGGGAGAGGGTAAATCTCCCCACACCTTTCATCACCGGTATCTTAAGGGAACATGAGGCGAAGAGATGGAGTATAAAGGAGGCGCTTCTCCCACCCGTGGATGAGGTTGAGGGCCCGGGGGAGCTCCGGCTCTCTCTCCTGAAAGAGGTTCGGGAGGGGCGGGAGGTGAGGGGCCCCGGGGTGGAGGAGATTATAAAGGGGGTGAAGAAGAGAAGCGAGGGCGAGATTCAAAGGAGGGAGGGGGAGGCACTGGGGGTCTACGACGGGGTGCTGAGGGACGAGGGGGTGCTCTCCGAGCTATCCCGATGGGGAACGGATGAGAGGCCGCTCTCCTCCGTGACCCTGGAAGAGTACGGTACCTGCCCCATGAGGTTCTTCTTCCGCCACATACTCGGCGTGGAACCCCTTCCGGAGGTTGAGGCTGAACCCACCCCGCTGACCCTGGGAACCATAATACACGAGGTCCTGCAGGAGCTCTTCCAGGACTTCAGCAGAGTGAAGGATGCCAGCGGAGAGGAGCTCAGGGAACTTTTGCGGCCCCTTGTTGAGAAGAACCTCTGCCGGTTCAGAGAGGAGACAGCCCACCACCTCAGACGAAGGCTCCTCAACCCGAAGAAGGGTCTGGTGGCCTTCCTTGAGGGCCACCTCAAGAAGATGAGGGAGGGTGGGAGGGTTCCCATGGGGGTGGAGATGGAGTTCGAGGCTAAGGGGGAGAGGGCTCTTAAGCTCCCTGGGGGGGAGAGGGTGGCTGTGGTGGGGCGGGTGGACCGTGTGGACCTATCCCGGGAGGAGCTCTACGTGGTGGACTACAAGAGCGGCAGCAGCTACGGCTATCGCTTCCTTGACAGTAGCCACCTGCAGCTCCCCTTATACCTCAATGTTCTGAAGGAGCTTACTGGGAGGAGGGTGGGGGGTGGAGAGTACCTCTTCACAACATACCCTTTCAGGGTCACCTCCTCAAAACCCTCAAAGCTCTACGATGACCTTGAGAGGTCCTTGAAGTACGTGGAGGTCTACACCCGCCTCATTAGGGAAGGCATATTCCCGCCTCTTCCCCAGGACCCCCTCCAGTGGTACACCTCCCGGGAGGTGCTCATAACCCCTGATCCAGACCGGTGTCGCTACTGCCCCTATAAAGACGCCTGCAGGATAGCGGTCTCCGCAGGAAGGGTGACATTGAACGCCAGCGAAGGGGGTGGTGAGGGTGGATAGCGGAGGGGTGCTGAGGCTGGACGAGGACCAGCAGAAGGCCCTCCAGGAGGAGGGGAGGGTGATACTGAAGGCCTCGGCAGGCTCGGGGAAGACCACGACCATTGTGGGCCTCTACTTGCACCTTCTCAGGAAGGGTGTGGGAACACATGAGATAGTTGCCATAACCTTCACGGAAAAGGCAGCTGCGGAGCTTAAAGAGAGGATATATAGGGGCGTTATGGGCGAGGAGAAGCTTAAAGAGAAGGAGAGGATCGTCACAGCCCTCACACACGCTCCAATAGGCACCATACACTCCTTCTGTGCTAGCATACTCAGGGACTACCCCCTTGAGGCGGGGGTGCATCCGGACTTCAGGGTATTTGAGGAGGTGGAGAGCGACCAGATATTGACCGAGGCCGTAAGGACGTATCTGGACAGGCTGAACTCCATCACTTAGGGATATGGTGAGGCTGGGGAGGACCTTCAACAGGCTCGCGGAGGACTGGAAGGTGGTGGACCCTGGGACTCTCGCCCAAGCGGTGGTGAGGCTTGAGAGGACGAGGGATCCCGAGGCCGCCATGGCAGATCTCCTTTGGGGCAGAGGAATCCTCTGGAAGGCCTACTGGGGGGGGTGGATGAGGAGAATGGAGGATTTGGAGGGGAGGGCCGAGAAGGTAGATAGCCCCTGGAGGGAGAACCTTCTTGAGGTGATCTCCCGTCTGAAATTCTACATTTCAACCCTCATAAGGTGCAGAGACGGAAGGGAGGCTCAGGAGAGGCTGGAAGAGATGCTGTCGGAGATAAGTCTTAGGGGCTTTAGGGTGAGGATGGCCGACCCTTTAAGGGAGGTATACACCGATTTCAGACGTTCCTTCCGCATTCTGAGGGATGACGTGAGAAGAAAGCTTCTTAAGTACCTCCAGAACCTCCACCTGGTGGACGAGGAATTAGCCCTCACTGGGGACTTCCTCCTTCTAGCAAAGGGGGCGGTGGAAGAGTTCGAGAAGCAGAAGGGTGTGAGAAGGGCCCTTGACTTCGGCGACATACTCGAGAGGACTTACAGGCTCCTCAAAGAGAGCCCAAGGGTGTTGGACGACCTCTCCTCCCGCATAAAGCACATAATCGTAGATGAATACCAGGATACAGACCTCCTGCAGATGAGGATCCTGGAGCTGTTCTCCCAGAAGGGGGTGCAGCTCTATCTCGTGGGAGATCCCCAGCAGTCCATATATCGGTTCCGAGGTTCTGAGGTCACAGTCTTCAAGAGGGCCCCCCGCACCTTCTCACTGAAGGAGATGACTCTGAAGAGGAACTACCGCTCCCGTCGGGAGCTCATAGAACACTTCAATAGCATCTTCTCCCATATCTTCCCGACCTCCTCCCGGGGGGAGTTCGAGATCACCTTAGAGCCCATGGAGCCTGCGGGGGGAGGGGTGGAGGCCCAAGGAGAGCCCGTTGAGGCCATTGTAGCCGTAAGCACCAGGGCGGAAGAGGCCCGGGAGAGGGAGGCCAGAAAGATCGCCTCGAGGCCCGGGAGAGGGAGGCCAGAAAGATCGCCTCTAGGGTTCTCTCCCTCCTGGAGGAGGGCTACAGGGCGGGGGAGATAGGCATACTCTTCAGAAACTTCACCCACGTTGGGGTCTATCACAGAGCCCTGAAGGAGGCTGGGGTGCCCCACGTTCTCCTCTCCGGGGGGGACTTCTACTCCTCCCAGGTGGTTTCCGACGTGGTGAG
>NJDV01000084.1 GCA_002254765.1 Thermoplasmatales archaeon ex4484_36
AAGAAGCTCATGGGCAGGGTTATGGAGGTGACGCTTCACGACCTCACTGGGGATTATTCAAAGATGCATCTCAAGCTCTATTTCAAGATAATAAGGGCGTCCACAAACGAGGCCTTCACAAAGTTTATCGGTCACGATACCACCACGGATTATATAAGGAGGCTCACCCGGAGAAAGCGCACCAAGATGGACGCTGTTTACAAGGTGACAACTAAGGACGGCTACATTCTTAGGGTGAAGCCCCTTGTAATAACGGAGCACAGGATACAGACCTCCAAACAGCACGCCATACGCAGGATAATGGAAGAGGTTGTAAAGAAGAGCTCTGAGGAGAGTACCTTCTCTGAGTTCGTGAAGAAGATGCTCTCAGGGGAGATAAGTGCCAAAATAGCAAAGGCGGCCAAGCCCATATACCCATTGAAAAGGGTGGAGATTAGAAAGAGCGAGGTCCTCTTCGAGCCCCTTGTTGAGGAGAAGAAGCCCTCAACAGCGGAAGAGCTCCCTGAGGAGGTCCTTGAGGGGACCCCGGGAGAGGGTGTAGTGGAGGAGGGGGAGGCCCAAGAGGGTGAGAGAAGCCCTGTAGAGACGGAAGCCTGAAGATGGGCTATAATGGGCGGGATAGGGAGGGATGCCCGTGCTACCTCATGTAAGGGAGATGTTGCGAAAACAGCACTATTATCTTGTGGGAGAACACGGGGCGGTCAAGTTATGCCACTGGCTGAAGAAGAAGCTAACAGAGGGAAGGGCCTGTTATAAGGAAAACTTCTACGGCATTAATAGTCACAGATGCCTTCAGATGACCCCAGCGGTGGACATATGCAACCACGCCTGTATCTACTGCTGGAGGTATCAGGCTCCCCAGGAGTGGCCCCTCAACGTACGCAGCTCCGGTGGGTGGGACGACCCCCGGGAGCTTGTAGAGGGGTTGATAGAGGGTCAGAGGGCGCTTCTTACAGGCTACAAGGGCAATCCTAAGACGAACCTTAGGCTCTGGGAGGAGGCCCAGAACCCCAATCAGGCTGCTATATCCTTATCTGGCGAGCCCACCCTCTACCCCCACCTATCCGAGCTGATAGAGGAGTTTCACCGTAGAGGCTTCACCACATTTCTTGTAACAAACGGGACCATGCCTGAGGTTTTGGAGAGGCTGGACCCCCTACCCACCCAGCTTTATATCTCCGTTGACGCCCCCAATGAGAGAATATACAAATCTCTGTGCAGGCCCTACATCAGGGATGGATGGGAGAGAATCAAAAAGACCCTTGAGCTCCTCCCCTCCTTGGACACCCGGAAGGTGGTGAGACACACACTGGTCGAGGGGTGGAACCTGGGCTATGTGAAAGATTATGCTAGACTGGACAAGGTTGCCTCTCCGGAGTTTGTGGAGGCCAAGGCATACATGTTTGTGGGATACTCCAGACAGAGAATGCGAATAGACAACATGCCCTCCTTTGAGAGGATAAAGAGCTTTGCGGAGGAGCTCTCCCGGGAGCTGGGTTACACCTATCACGCTGAACAGCCTCCCAGCAGAGTCTCACTTCTAATATCAGACCCAAAGAGGGTAAAGGTACGTCTAGATAATTGATCAGCCCTGTGTTGGTTTTTGCGGTATGTTCTGTTGTGTGGTGGGTGGGGTGGTGGGGGTGGCACCACCTGGCGAGAGGGGTTTAGCCACAGGGGCTGCAGGAGGTTTTGGAGTTGCGGCTGGGGCTGCGGTGGGAGGGGTAGTGGGGATGGCTGTAGGTGGAACCTTCGGCGGTGTCGGCGGAGTGGGGATTTTCGATGCAACTTTGAGAGGCTGCGCGGCCAGGGGCGCCGCAGCCGCCCCTGGGGGGCTAATTGGGCCTCTATCCCCCTCATCCTTTTCCTCTTCTTTCTCTTTTTTCTTTTTCTTCTCCTTCTTTTTCCTCTTGGGCTCTTCCTCCCCCTCCTCGCTCTTTCCGCCTTTGCGGGTTAAGAAGAGCACCGCTCCAAGTATGGCCAAGACCGCAACAACCCCTATTATGATCCATAGCCACGGCAACTGTTTCTTCTCAGCTCCTCTCGGCCGTGAGAGTGGGTCCTGGGGATCGGTGTTTGCCTTGTATTCTTCCTCGTTGGTGTACCCGTCCCCGTCCGTGTCCTCACAGGAATCTCCCTCTCACTAGATCCAGGAAGAAGGGTAGTTACCCATTTGTACGTCCACTGGGTTTCGTTGAGGGAAGCGTTGATCCACGGGCCGTTTCCTATCTTTATCTGCACGGCTACCACCCCCCTGTCATCGCTGGCGCTGCCGTATATCACAAAGGTGCCGTATATCTCATCACCGTTCTTCGGGGCCTTGATGGTCACGGTGGGCGGCGTTCCTCCTCCCCCGCCACCGCCCTCGTTCTGAACGATAACTCTCACAGAGACCGGCTGGGAGAAGTCCTCACCGTCGTAAGCACGGGCCCATATGGTATGCACCCCATCGGGGAGCTGAGTGGTGTCCACGGTGTAGGTCCACGGGTTCCTTCCAGATACGCCCTGACTGATCCAGCTACCCTGATCAATCCTGACCTCTATAAGCTCCACGACCCCATCCACATCTGAGGAGCTTCCAACTATTGTGTACGTGCCGCTTATTGTGGCCCCATCGTGGGGAGTTGTTATGGCCACAGCTGGTGGGTCATTTACCGGCAGGATGTGGAACTCTCCTGTGGCCTCTGCGGCGTTCTCCTCATCCCGAGCCCTGAAAGTGGCTGTCCCGTCACCATAGAAGTTAGCGGAAGGCCGGAAGCGAACCTCGCTGCCGTTGACTATGGAGACCTCTACAAGTGTGGTAGAAACGGAGATGAGGGTGATGTCGAGAGATTCGAAGGGAGTATCCGGATCAAAGATGACATCTTTCAGATCGAACCATTTGACCTCCCCAGAGTCTTCATTGACCTCCAGAGGGGGAATCTCTCTCCACACTGGCGGGTCAGGGACACCCTCTATGGAAACCTTGAGATCCTTGTACGGGTTTTCTGGGAGGTTGAACTCCTCATCATCGTCAGCCCATATCCTGAATAGAATAGGCCCACTTTCATCGGTGTTTTTATCGGGCTTCGGCGAGAAGGTCACCACAGTGGTGTTGTCCACACCAGCGCTCAAGCTCCAGGAGAGATAATCTGAGGCGTTCTCCGTCAGCGGCTCAAGGTGATAGTACAGTCTGTCTCCCTCCACATCAGTGAAATACCCACCTCCATGCGGATCTAAAGTGAGGGTTATTGCGGCCCCATCCTCATCGAATATTATCTCGTCAAACTCCCTATCCGTGGCAACGGGCTCGTCGTTCACCGGGATGACTGTTATTGTGAACACATTGCTGAAGGCGTATTTCCCGCCGCTGTCGGTGGCGGAGACCTTGACCCTAACTACTCCATTCCAATTGGGTGTTAAAGTGGCGTCCACGCCCAGGTAGTAGCGGTCAGTGATGAAGACACCTACCTTCCCCGCTTCTGAATTGTAATTCACAAGGTAAAGAAGGTCTGTGGGGGGGTCCAGGTCGTCGCCAGTGTAGAGGGAAAGGTTAATTAGCCTCTCTACCCGGGTGTCCTCATAGAGGGTGAAGTTGGAGGGGATTGGGGTGAAGGATGGTGGATAGTTGGGAAGTGTCAAGGGTATCCACACTGAACCCAGCCATACTTTTCCCGCCCCACCTATAGTGACGTTTATGGGAATTATGGTGGTGCCCTCGTTAGGCCACACAGGAACAAGGGAGCGCAAAACCCCGGGGAGTGTGCCGCGGTCAGTCTTCCAGACGGTTGCAATATAGGTGTAATGGACCTGGAGGTTCTTCAGGATAAAGGCCCCCTGTGTGGTTGAGGTGAGGTTTATGGGAATCTCCACCATGGCGTTGCCGTAGTCGTCCTCTTTAGAGACCGGGAGGTTTTGTAGGAGGTCTGTCAGCGTGCTCTTAATGTCCAGCACCTGGGTGGTGTTGAACTTCCCAGAGAGGGCGAGCTCCCTCTCCCCGTCGTCGCCTATATCAACTGTTGGGTTGTGAGGATAGTCCCCTAAGAAATCAATCTTGAAATTGTATCGATAGTAAAGGGTGCTCCCCGTTGAGGCGGAGGCGGAGGTAGCATAAACGGAGTACCGAGATCCGTATGAGTATTGATAGCCCAGCCCAATGTTCTGACCGTTATCCCCTGACCACCTTATTTCCACAAGAAGGTTCTTTGTGTTGTTGAAGTAGAATATGTCTTTGATATCTATAGGAATCCATCCGTTTTGATTCGTAGGAAAGAAATTGGATACAGAATACACGAGAACGGGATCGTCGTCGTAGTTGTTGGAGAAAGTGGAGGAGAGGGTGCTTTTTGAGGTGTTTGCCAGGTACACTCTGAAGTTGCTATATCGCGGGTTTGAAGGAAAGTTGACGGCGTTGAAGTATATTTTATCTATGTATCCCTCATGGTTTATAGCTGACCTTGGAAAGAGGGTTTGAAACCTTACGCTGCTGAGATAGGAACCGTAGAACGGATAGTATATTCCCCAGCTGGAGGATGACCACCTTTTCGTCACAGTGATTATGTTCCTCACCCCTTCCACCGTCAGCGTGGCGCTGTCAATTGTAGCGTTCTTCGGGAGGAGGAACTTCACATCGCTGGAGAAACCTGGGGAGGAGAGCTCCACCCTCTTTTCACTTAGGTCATCTGAAAATACGGTTTGATTGCCAAAGCTGCCGTATCCTCTGGAGCGGAACATCCAGTCCATACTCCCGTCGTCACCCACATCGAGCTTGATCCACTCTGGGTACTCCCCCAGTTCATTGGGGAGTCCTGTTATCTGGAAGGTGGCGTTGTGGATGGTGCTGTTGTTGGGTATGGGTAGCTTTGCCTCAGTTGAATAATAATGACTGCGGGTTAGATTCAACACTTTGGTTTTATCTCCACCGTAGAAGTGGTCTATGACGATGTCTTTCTCCTCCGCCCTTGTGAATCCGGGGGCGGCGGGATAGTTCGGTGTAAGAAACACCGGAAGGACCAGGAGGGCGGCCAGAATATATACTGCTCTTTTCAGCAAACACATCACCTCTTGAACTTGCAGAATCTGGGAAGCTCGGCGGTTAGACACTGTAACATAGCTTTTTTTATATAATTTTTTGTTGGTGACCCCTGAACAGACCCCCTGCACCTGTTGGTGACCCCTGAACAGACCCCCTGCACCCTCCTGGGGGTTCGATGCGTCTTTTGAGGGACCCATACCAAAGCAACGCATTTTTATACAAAATCCTGTTTAAGTGCGTCCCTTGCAGGTGGTTGTATGGATTTGGACGACGACTATTTCCGCTCACTCGATCTTTTGCAGATGCCCTCCGGTATTAAGGAGTGATGAGCCAGATTTTGTCATCCTTAGACACATGAGGCCCACGCTGTCGGAGATGGGCACCTATGACGGAACGGCTCTTATGGAGTTCAAAACCAAAAAAGAGATCTACTACCAGATTTACAAAGACACCACCTGCACATATGAGATTGACGACACCCCGCCCTTTGAGATGGATGAGGAGGCTATAGTGTCTGCCATGGCTATAAGCTTGGCCCTCGGCTGCAACCTTGTGGACGAGGTCCACGTGTCAAGGAAACAATATCTCGACGGGTCCATTCCTACAGGGTTCCAGAGGACTGCGATAATAGGGGTGGGGGGGAAGGTCCCGTTGGGTGAAAAGGAGGTCGGCATTAGACTGCTTACGCTGGAGGAGGACGCCTGCAGGGAAATTGAGGACAGAAGGCACCGGATTGTTTTCAGGATAGACCGTCTCTCCATACCACTTGTGGAGGTTATAACTGAACCCGACGCCAGAACACCCCGGGAGGCACAGGAGATTGCAGGCTTTCTGGGCAGGATCCTGAGGTACACCGGGCTTGTGAGGAGGGGAGAGGGTTCGGTCAGGCAAGACGTCAATGTCTCAATAAGGGGTGGTAGAAGGGTTGAGATCAAGGGCGTCCCTAGGCTGAACTGGATAGCCACCCTTGTGGCGGGTGAGGCAATAAGGCAGAAGAACCTTCTTGAGATAAAAGAGGAGCTCCTCTCAAGAGGGTTAAGGAGGGAGGAGTGGGACACCGACGGCAGCAGGACCTTTGCCGATGAGCTCTCTGGCAGGGTTAAGGTAATAGCCTGCCTTGACTGGGAGAAGAACATCTTAACAAGCGAGGAGGAGCCCTTTGGGGGGGTGACGAAGGAGGACATGGCGAGGGTGGGGGAACTTCTGGGAGCGGGGGAGAGAGACTCCTTCGTTCTGGTTTGGGGGCCCCGGGAGGACACCAGGACCGCGGTGGAGGAGATATACATAAGGGCAGCGGAGGCACTGGAAGGCGTGCCCAACGAGACCCGGCAGGTGCTCTCGCCCCATGAGACGACCTTTGAGAGAATACTCCCTGGGCCCGACAGGATGTATCCTGATACGGACATGCCGCCTATTGAGATAACGGAGGATATGCTCAGAAGGGCCAGGGAGCACGTTCCGGAACCACCCTTATGGGAGGTGGAGAGGGAGCTAGAGAAGATGGGACTCGACAGGGAGAAGATAAGGGAGCTTGTGGTCTCCCCCTTATTTGAGCTCTTCAAAATGCTTATTGAGGCCGGAATAAGGCCTCCTCTAGCACTATACTTCTCCTACGACCTTCCCCGGGCGTTGAGGAGGAGGGGTGTTGATATGAGCGTACTGGTCCCGGAAGAACTCTGTAAGCTCGCCAAGATGGTTCAGGAGGAGAGACTTCCCCTGAAGGCAGCTCCCAGGGTGATAGCCTCCTTGAAAGAGGGGCGAAGCCTTCAGGAGACCCTTGAATCCCTCGGTTGGAGAGAGGTCACCGTGGAGGATCTCAAGGAGACCCTTCGCAAGCTCATGGAGGAGAACCCCGCCCTACTTAAGGATGTTGAAAGGGGGAGATATGGCCCTCTTATGGAAATGCTGGACAAGCTCTTCGGTGGTATGGTGCACGGGGGAAGGGTTCTGAGAGCCCTGGGAAAGCTCTAAGCACATTTTTATACCATTGAACTAATACTTCCCCGGTGGTAAAATGAGTGAAGAGGAGCTTGACGTGACGGCCCTCCTTAAGGGGAGCATAAGACAGGTTCTGGGGGATGAGATGCTCTTCATTGAGGCGGTGAGAGACCTCATAAAAGAGGAGATCAAGGAGCACCTGAGGAAGAAGATAGAGAATGATCCTGAACTCAAAGAGGAGCTGAAAAAGGGCTTCGTGATGTACTACGAAGGGAAGATGAGAGAGCTTCTTGGAGGAGTCATCATAGCCAAGGCGGGAACGAAGCTAGCCTTGGAATCCATACCAGAAGACATAAAGAAAGAGGTATCGGAGGAGTTGCAGAAAGAGTTAATGAAACTTGTGGACGAGACCCTTTGAGGTGTGTTTCTATGCCAGTGACGGAGAAGGATATAGCAAAGGCGCTACCGCTACTCAGAAGGATAGAGAGGGAGCATCTGAGGGGGCTCGTTTTGAGGGTATGGCTAGAGGCTGCAAGGAGGGGGGGCTGGGATGACCTGGAGGGGATACCCTTCACACTTCTTATAAAGCCCGCTCCCTACGACCTCTTGGAGCACACCAGAAGGGTTGCGGAGATGGCCCTTGCAGTGGGGGAGAAGAGGAATGATGTCGATAGGGACCTCCTTCTCGCTGGGGCCCTTCTGCATGACGTGGGAAAACTTCTCGAGTACAGAAGGGTGGGGGGAGAGGTAGTTCTCTCCCCTTCAGGGAGACTTCTGCGACACCCCATCTCCGGTGCGGCCCTAGTTCTTGAAATGGGGGGGGACGAGAGGCTTGCGCACATTGTCGCCACCCATTCTCGCGAAGGTGAGCTATTAAAAAGCGGAAGGTCCCCCGAGGCTACCATAGTCTACCACTGCGATTTCATAGACTTCGAGATAGCGAAGGGGGCAATACAGAAGTAGTTGAGGGGCCAGGATTCAATACTTGTACAAATCTTTTTATAGAGTAGATGTCATTCATTCAATCGCCTACCCCGGGGTGATGACAGATGAAGAAATCAGTAGCGCTGGTAGTTGTTGCTCTTGCCCTCATCCTTCCTTCACTGGCCTCTCAGGCCAACCTTTCTTTCTCCCACTCTCCCCACACAGTCTCTCCTTCGGCTTTAGCGGAGAAGGGAGGAGCTGCAGTACGCTCTACAGAGAAGATTACTGCGAATCCCCTCGGAATCAAAGTAGTTGATGATGCCACTGATCTTATTATAAAGGGGAGCCTCCCGCAGAGCAATATGGGTTACAGAATGGCAGTAGGGGACTTCAACGGAGACGGGGATGAGGACCTCGCCATCTCGGCGCCATCTGACAGCACGCTCACCCAGCAGGGTGGTGCGGTTTATCTTTTCCTTGGGCCTCTCCCGCCTGGAGGCTTCGACATCACCATTCGCCCCCCAGATCTGACAGTGTATGGCGGCTTAGAGGGGGGAAAGATCGGTCAGAGCCTCCTTTTTTCAGACCTGACCGGGGACGGGAGGGACGAGCTTGTTATAGGTGCCCCTTCCACCATTTACCCAGTATCCCTCTGGACAACCGTCGGAGGCGCTGTATACATAATCCAAGGGGATGATCCCCCCGTGTACGGAGGAAGAATAGACCTTCCTGCGGTACCGAGTGCTTACGGAGACACCTACTCTGTCCAGACATATTTGGGGGGGGCGGTTGTGTGCATATGGGGTTTGGGACCACAGAAGAATGTCTACACGGGCTACGACCTCTCCGCTGGGGACCTTAACGGTGACGGCCTGGCCGATCTGGTGTTCTCCCGACCAGAGGCCTCCAGCACACACATTCTTTGGGGAACCTTCTCCTGGCCTTCGGTGAAAATCCTCACAATCAACATGACCGAGGGGGATGGACTCTTTGGAAGGGCACTGCTCTGCACCGATATTGATTCGGACGGTGTGGATGACCTTCTAGTTGGTAGCCCCCTGTACTCTCCCCCCGGGCTACAGGAAGCTGGAGGCGTCTTCCTATTCTTCGGCAACTCTTCCCTCTCCGACAACACCTCTCTTAACGACACTGATGCCGACGTGCTGATCGAAGGCACATCCTATAAGATGAGACTGGGTGAGGACCTCTCAGGCCTTAAGGTTTCAGGCAGCCGATACGTGACCTTGGCTATCTCCGCCCCGGGGGAGGAGTTAAACGGTGAGGCCGTCGGTGAGGCCGTGGGGAGCGTTTATCTGATAAGGGGCAGGGAGAGAGGGTATTTTGAGAGGGAGCAGCCTGTTAGTCAGCTCTATTTCCTCAAGGTGCTCGGCGACGATGCGGAGGCTGAAGAAGATGGAGGGTGTGGTGAAGGGGGAGCTGGTGGTTATATATTCAAGATCCATCTACGGGAGCGGACCGAAGAACAGGCTCTTAAGCTCCTTTGAGGCATACAGCATATACGGTTCTGAACAGTACGACGCCTTCGGATGCGATGCTCTCCTAGCTGGAGAGCTCGTCTACGTGGGGGCATACGGAAGCGACGGGGAGAACAACAGCGCTGTGAACTCTGGAGGCGTCTACGTTCTTAAGACCACCACCCTCCGTATAAGTGGGATGAACTTCCAGGGGCTCTTTGTGAGGGATGGCATCCGCTACGCCGCCCCCTACAGGGATTTCCACCTCACACTTGAGCTATACTCCTCTACGGGATCTGAGAACATATCTGCAGTGCATGTGAACTTCTCGGAAAGCGAGGGGTGGTACGACTACGTCGAGTTCCTCTGGACCCCCGGGGGGGATGTGCAGAAGATAAGAGA